>JANOTM010000039.1:0-2697 GCA_031416355.1 Gammaproteobacteria bacterium | reverse complement strand
ATTAGGTCTTCAGAATAGAGAAACCATGAGTTCCGTCATTCAAAGCGTTGCCACTCCGTTTGCCGCCACCCCCCGGAATCCCGGCTACGTGGTGGTGGAAGGCCCCATAGGCGCGGGCAAGACCACGTTGGCGCACAAGTTGGCTCAGGCGTTTGGCAGCGATCTCTTGCTGGAGCAGCCGGATGACAATCCATTCCTAGAGCGCTTTTATCAGTCGCGCGCGCAGTATGAGCTGCCGACCCAGCTGTACTTTCTATTTCAGCGCGCGCGTCAGTTACAGGCCATGAAACAGGGAGACATGTTTCGTCCGGTGCAGGTGGCGGACTTTCTGCTGGAAAAGGATAGCCTGTTCGCACGCCTCAATCTGGACGATCATGAGTGGCGCTTATACGAACAGGTGTACGCGCAACTGAGTCTGGACATACCGGTGCCGGATCTAGTGGTGTATTTGCAGGCCCCGGTGGATGTTTTGATGGAACGCGTGCGCCGACGCGGCAAACATTACGAACGTCACATCGAGCGCGATTACCTGGAGTCCATTGTCGAAGGCTATACTCGTTTTTTCTATCACTACACCGCGGCGCCGCTGCTGGTGGTGAATGCCGCGGAGGTCAATTTCGTGGACAGCGAACCGGATTTTCAGATGTTGTTGGAGCATTTGCGCAAGGTGCGTAGCGGCCGGCATTTTTTCAACCCGCTGGCGGTGGACGCATGAAATCCGTTACGGTTGCGACCCTCAAGACCATGAAGCAGGCACGCGAGAAAATCACCTGCCTCACTGCGTATGATTACAGTTTCGCCAGTCTGCTGGACCGCGCCGGCGTGGACATGGTGATGGTGGGCGATTCCCTGGGCATGGTGATGCAGGGACACGATACCACCCTGCCGGTAACGGTGGCGGATATGGTGTATCACACCCAGTGCGTTGCGCGTGGACTGTCGCGGGCCTTGTTGATTGGCGATATGCCCTTTATGAGCTATCAAATAAGTCCGGAACAGGCCATGGAAAACGCTGGCCTACTTATGGGTAGGGGCGGTGCGCACATGGTGAAGCTCGAAGGCGGCGCGGTCATGGTGGAGACCGTGCGCTTCCTGGTGGAGCGCGGTATTCCGGTGTGCGCCCACCTGGGGCTGACACCGCAATCGGTGCATAAATTCGGCGGCTACCGCGTGCAGGGGCGGGAAGAGGTAACCGCCTACCATATACGCGAGGACGCGAACCTAATGCAGGCGGCCGGCGCCAGCCTGGTGGTGTTGGAAGCGGTACCGGCGGCATTGGCCAAGACCATCACCGCGGAGCTGGATATCCCCACCATAGGCATAGGCGCCGGTGTCGATTGCGACGGCCAGGTACTGGTGTTGCAAGACATGCTCGGCGTGTATCCGCGCCCCAGCCCCAAATTCTCGAAGAATTTTATGCAGGGCTGCGACAGCATCGAGATGGCGGTGCGTTCCTATGTGGAGGCGGTACGCAACGGCACTTTCCCTGGTATCGAACACAGTTTTACTTAGGGTCCTGAAAAAATGATCGGACCTTGCTTCATGCTCCGGCCCCCTACTTCCCGCCGGGGTGCGCGAACTTCCGCGCACCCGCTCGACGGCGTGTATGTCCACTGGACATACACGACAACTCCGTCTCGCCTCCCGCGGGAGAGGGGTTTTAAGCCCTTCTCCCTCCGGGAGAAGGGTGGGGATGAGGGGCCAGAGCTAGACACAGCGCTCAATCGTTTCATTGCAGACTCTTTAAAAAATATATGCACGTCTCCACCACCATCGCCGATCTAACAAAACACGTCGCCGCCTTGCGCGACCAAGGAAAGCGCATCGCGTTCGTTCCTACTTTAGGTAATTTACACGCCGGCCACCGTCAGCTCATGCTCGACGCGCAGCATCACGCCCAGGCCGTCATCGCCAGTATCTATGTAAACCCCCTGCAATTCGGTGCCAACGAGGATTTCGGCGCCTATCCGCGCACCCCCGAGAGCGACCGGCAGATGCTCGAAGAGGTTGGAGTGGATCTGGTGTTTATGCCGGACGATGGGCAAATGTATCCGCGCGGGCGCGCTGCCCAAACTGTCGTGGAGGTCCCGGGCGTGAGCGATATTTTGTGCGGCGCCCATCGTCCCGGGCATTTCCGCGGCGTGACCACGGTGGTAAACCGGCTGTTCAATCTGGTTACTCCGGACGTGGCGCTGTTCGGAAAAAAAGATTATCAGCAACTTTTGTTGATTCGTCTCATGGCGGCTGACCTCGGTTTGCCCGTGGACATCGTCGGCGTGGACACGGTGCGCGCGGCGGATGGCCTTGCCCTGAGTTCGCGCAACGCCTACTTGAGTGCACACGAGCGCCGCGTCGCGCCTCAGCTGTATGCCACGTTAATGGCCCTGCGCAGCCGGATCATGGCAGCGGGTTCGCTACCGCCCGGAGCAGAAACAGAAGCCGTGCAGACCCTGGCGAGCGCCGGATTTCGCCCGGAGTATGTCAGCGTACGACGCCAGGCGGATTTGGCGCCACCGGGCCCCGAGGACCGAAAATGGGTGATTTTGGCCGCCGCCTGGCTGGAGCGTACGCGGCTTATCGATAATATTGAGCTGGATTTGAATCCGGTCATCTAAAATCAAGCGCCAGCCAGACAGCGGGATCTCAAGGGTGCCGCTCGATCAGTTGCCTGCCGTTCAGGCGTGGGGAAATGTCGAT
>JANOTM010000038.1:0-1627 GCA_031416355.1 Gammaproteobacteria bacterium | reverse complement strand
TACCTCATCCACGTGGCCAAGGTCGCCAAGCCCCTGTATCCGCAGTTCGGCCTGGAGGCCAACGTTTACTACATTCCGCCGATGCACGTGCCGGTTCCGTTTCTGTCGCAGATGTTCGGCCATGGCGTGCCAGAGGCGATCGCGACCTATCGCAAGGCCAAGGACGACAAGAAGTTACTCGGCGCCTTGCTGTTGTTCGGCGCCACTCCCGACATCATTCACCACTACAAGGTCGAAGGGAATCATACGATCGGCTACGACGAAAGCGGCGCGGAACTGGTGCGCGTGCCACTGCGCGAGCCGATCCTGGTGCGCGCGGCGTACGACGAGCGCCACGAGGTGTATCGCAGCAATACTACATAGAGCGCCTGGCAAAGGTAGGGTGCGCCCTGCGCACCGTTCGACGCCATGGTGCGTGGGACTTACAGCCCGGGGTGCAACAAAACCCGTTGCACCCGTTCGGCGGCACCAATGTCCAGTGGACATTGGTGAAAACTCCGCCTCACCCTACATTTAATTCTGGTAAGGAGACAGGCATGCACAAGTTAACACCAGTTTCTCTTTTGGCCGTTGCGATGCTCGCGTCGTTGACCGCGCGCGCCGAGATCGAGGTACGGCGCGCGGCCGACGGCGACAACCTGCTCGATCCCAAGGCCGCTTTCTGGCAAGCGACCACCGCCGTACCGGTGCCCATGCTGGCGCAGGTCGTGATCGTGCCGCGCCACCCGAACAACACGGTCAAGGAGATCAAGGTGCGCGCCGCGCACAACGGCCACTCGATTGCGTTCCATCTGGAATGGAAGGACGCGACCAAGAGCGACCGCATCGTCGTGGACCAATTCGGCGACCAGGTGGCGGTGCAGATGCCGGTTAAATTCAACAAGGACGCGCCGCCCAGCCCGATGATGGGCAACCCCGGCGGGCGCGTGGACATCTGGCAATGGCGCGCCGCCTTCCAGCGCGACCTGGACGAAGGCGAACCGAAACTGCGCGACCTGTATCCGTACGCACAAGTGGACGGGTATCCCGACGAGGTGCTGCGCGCGACCGACGCGCGCCCGTATACCGGTGCGCTCGGCGTGGACAACCCGATCTCGCACCCGCTGCGCACGCCGGTGCTGGATCAATCGGCCGAGGGCTGGGGCACCATGACCGTGGAGCCCGACGGCCAGGACGCGGACGGCCGCGGCGTTTGGGAGGACGGCACGTGGCGTGTAGTGATCACGCATCCGATGGCCACCGCCCTGAGTGAAAACGACATCCATCTGTTTCCGGGCGAAGAAGGCATCGCCGCGTTCGCCGTCTGGGACGGCGGCCACCGCGAGGTGGGCAGCCGCAAGGCCTGGTCGAATTGGGTTCCGCTGCGTGTGCAAAAGTAAAATGTAGGATGGGTGGAGCGCAGCGCAACCCATCAAGAAGATAATATTTTGTTGGGTTGCGCTGCGCGGTGGGCAGGATGCCCGAGTGCCGCGAAGCGCATGGATGTGTGAGAGCGGCCTCCGCCCAACCTACATGAAAAGCGATTTCTAGAGGTCCCCTAAGCGTGGCAAAGGAGCAACCATGGACAAGAACGATGAGAGTGCAAAGCCGGAAAACTGCCCCTGCGTTTGCGGTACTTCCGCCATCC
>JANOTM010000037.1:0-11616 GCA_031416355.1 Gammaproteobacteria bacterium | reverse complement strand
TTACGAAGTCCTTATTGTTAATAGGATTATGTGGTAACTTCTACCGAAATATCAAACCGATATAGACAGAATTCTGTATAACAAGACAAAAGGCGGAGTTCTGCCTAATACACTGTTAGGTATTTTTCTGAGGGAGGATTGCGTGAGCGAGATATTAACCAGTCTTGTTGTTTTAGCTGTATCAGCTGTGTCGTTCATTGACGTATCGTCACCCAGAGATCTATGAAAAGGTGCTCTTCGCAAAGCTCCTTATAGCTGCTGTGTCAATTTACATGGCCATTGCCGTTTGGAGTGTATCCTCCAAAACATTCGCCCATTTATCGGCGAAGGCAAGGGTATACGATGGTCTCACCTTTGCTGATGCGTTCATGTTTCCCATTCGGCTTATCAAGCTGAAGTTTGAACAGATTTTGAAGATATTCCGAAAGTGAACATCGTCAAATGCGCCCTAACCATTGGTTCCACGCGACCGGCAACGCCAGCGCGTGAACCGGAACGTTGGGTCACTACATGAATATTACTTTTAGCCGTCGCCTCGCACTATTCCTTGGTGTCGTTCTGCCGGTAGCGGAGACGTTCCGCCGTTGGGGCACCGGTGGTTTTTTACCTTGGTGGCTGGACGACTACCTGATCGCGGCATTTTTGTTGTATTCGGTTTGGCGCAGCCGCGAGGGCACCGCCGACGGTTTACGTTATCTTGCGGCTGCCTGGGCATTTGCTTGCGGCATGGGTTATATGAGTTTTTTCGGCCACCTGGAGCGCATTGAACAACCCGACCCCGCCCCGATTCCTCACGTATGGGTAACCGTGATTATTGGCATCGGCTGGTTGCTTACCATTTTCGGTTTAGTAGCAAGTTTAAGAGTGCATGCCTCAGAAGAATCTGAGCGCCGTAGGGCGCAATAGCGCAGCGTATTGCGCCGGATGTCTGGCCCATGCGGCGGGTTACGCTGCGCTAACCCGCCCTACCAAAGCTGACAAATGATTTAAAGTAGTGGCATGAATATCTGAACCTCGAGCTACCGCTATTTCTTGCGTGACCCCAATACCTGCCTGTTTATCTTACCCCCATAGAGACATTGTTCATCATGAAAGGCTTTTTTGGTCGCTGCCACATTACCGGTATAGCGCGGGTCTTGGGGTCGTTCATGGCTGTTGACAAACATCACTACGTCCCACGCCGCCTGATCACTCAAGCTATTCTCAATTAAATACTTTAAGTACATATTCTTTGCAACCGTAACCTTCTCTAAACCAATGGACAAACTTCAGATAGTTACCCTTCTCATCTAAAACCTATATTGGACGCGTTTTTGCCTTGACATTCGAAGATGCCTGGACAATAATTTAGTTATATAACTAACTTATTAATATCTAATTGATATATATGAAAAAAATAGTTCCCAACAAACGTGTGCGATTACTGGGGGCAGCGAATAAGCTGGTGCACCAACAAGGATACAACCAGACCACCTTGGCCGATATTGCCCAAGAAGCCGATGTCCCCCTAGGCAACGTCTACTACTACTACAAAACCAAAGAAGACATCGGCCACGCGCTGATCGCGCAACGTGCCGACTATTATCTTGCCCTCATCGCAACATGGGAAAAATCTCCCGATCCGAAAAAGAGAATTTTGGCGCTGATACGCGAGGTGGCCGGCCAACGCGAGCTATTGGCACAAAGTGGTTGCCCCATCGGTAGCCTGTGTCAGGAACTGCACAAAGACGGGGGACCGCTTGCGGATAAGGCCGCGGGCCTGCTGGCGGCCATCCTGTCGTGGGCAGAGCAGCAGTTTCGGCTACTTGGCAAGGGCCAAGAATCCGCCGATCTCGCCCTGCATCTGCTCTCGGTTCTGCAAGGAGCCAGCCTGCTGACCCATGCCTTCAATCAACCGGATCTCATAGGGCGCGCCACTGCACAGCTTGAACAATGGCTGGATACTTTGTGAAAGCCTAACTACCAACCTGCTAACCGGAAACCATGACGATGGATACAAAAGAAAAAACTCGAGTATTAGTTACCGGTGCCACCGGGTTTCTCGGCAGCAACGTGCTTAAGGCATTAATGGCGCACCCGGGGGTGGAACCCATAGCCGCCTGCCGCAGGCGCGAAAACCTGATGCGCCATTTCAGCGGTGAAGTACGGGTGGGCGATTTACTGGATGCCGGCTATCGGCGCGCGCTGGTAAAAAATGTGGATGTGATCTGCCATGCTGGCGCTTGGGCCTCTATGTGGAACCACAAAAATCTGGAGCGGCAACGCTTCTTCGAGCCTACGCGCGATCTTATGCAGCAGGCGATTAATCAGGGAGTAAGGCGATTTATCCAAACGAACACCGTGGCCATAGGCGCAGTGGTTCCCAACGATACTCCCATAGATGATTTTTCAGCAACCGAATACACCGGTTTCTGGCCGCACCTGGACCGGCTGATCGACCTGGATAATTTCATGCGCACCAACAGTCATCGCGGCACGCAGATGGTGAACCTTCGTCTCGGTAATTTTGTCGGCGCTGGCAATCGCCTGGGTATCGTGCCGGCACTGGTGCCGCGATTGCTCACCTATCTGGTTCCGTGGCTGGCGGGCGGCCGTAAGCGCATGCCCTTGGTCGCGGATACGGATTTGGGCAATGCCTACGCCCTGGCGGCAACCGCCACCGGCTTAAAGGACTACGAGTCGTTCAATATCTGCGGTGCGGAATTTCCCACGCTGCGCGAAGTAATCGAATTCATTGCTCGCGAAGCCGGCGTGCCCAAACCACTCTATAGCGTGCCTTACCCTGCGGGTTACGCCTTCGGCTGGCTTATGGAAACACTCGCACCGATACTCCCGGGCTCGTCGCCGTTTCTCACGCGCTCCATCGTGCGCCTGTGTGAGAACTGGCTGTGCCCCAACGACTACGCCCACCGAAAACTCGGCTACACGCCGAAGAAAGATTGGCGGGTCGCCGTGCGCGAGCACCTGGCCGATCTCAAGGCCGAAGGTTTTCCCTGGCCACGGCTTTGCCAGGCAGCATGACCATTCATAAGCCATAAGCCGGCAGTTCCCCCATTCCAACAGGAGATCTCACCATGACCACACTCAGACAAGAGCTCGATGCCCGCGGATTAAATTGCCCTTTGCCTATCTTGCGCGTCAAGAAAGCCATCACCACCATGTCGCACGGGCAAGTCCTGCGGGTACTGGCGACCGATCCCGGGTCGGTAAAAGATTTCGATGCGTTCTGCAAACAAACCGGCAACGAATTGCTTGCATCCGAGCACAACGGCAGTGAGTACGCCTTTCTTATTCGCAAGAACTAAGAAACCGCACCCACGCCGGCCCACACCAGCCACACCACAGGAGGTACTATGTCTACTATCGCCGAAGTCATCCCGTCCGCCCGTCTGTCGCAAGACTTGTTTCAGAAACACGGACCGGCGCTCGACGCCTGGTTCGATGAACGCTTCGCCAAGAAAACCCAGGAGCTGGAAGAAAACAAAACCCGATCACTGGCCATCATCGCCACCAAAGGCACCATGGATTGGGCCTATCCGCCGTTCATACTCGCCTCCACCGCCTCGGCCCTGGGGTGGGACGTGTCGGTGTTTTTCACCTTCTACGGTCTGGAGCTGCTTAAAAAAGACCTGCATCTTGAAGTCAGCCCCCTGGGCAATCCGGGCATGCCCATGAAAATGCCGTTCGGACCGAAGTGGTTCAAAGGCATTAATTGGAATGTCCCGAACCTGGTAATGGCGGGCCTACCGGGCTTCGAAAAAATGGCCACCGGCATGATGAAGCAAACGGTCAAGAACAACGGTGTCGCCACCATCGCCGAGCTACGCGAGGCCTGCATCGAAGGCGGCGTCAATCTCGTTGCCTGCCAGATGACGGTAGACCTGTTCGGCTACACCCACGGTGATTTTATCCCCGAGGTCAAAGACTGGATAGGTGCCGCGACTTTCTTGCCCATCGCCCAACAATCCGACGTTTGTCTCTTTATCTGATGGGGATTAAAAACCCCCTTCCTACGGGAAGGGGGCAGGAGGCCGCCATGGATAGTCGTTATATTTAATGGTCGATCTAATTTCTCAAGCGGAGTAATAACATGTCAACAACAATGACACCCGAGCTGTACTGGCTGGTGTTGACGACAATAATGACCGGGGTTTTCTGGTTGCCCTACATCGTAAACCGGGTGATGGAATTGGGTTTGCCCCCCATGTCCCGGCATCCGTTACCGGATCCTCCGTCGAAGGCATTGTGGGCTGCCCGGGCGGTGAAGGCACATATGAACGCCGTTGAGAACCTCGTGGTATTCGCGCCCCTCGCTCTCGCCGTTCACGCAACGGGTAGCGGCACATCCCTCACCGCCGCCGCGAGCATGGTCTATTTTTTCGCACGCGCGGCCCACTTCGCCATCGGCATATTGGGCGTTCCCATTCCCTTTCGCACCGCAGCCTTCTTAGTCGGTTTTTTGGCGCAAATGGCGCTGGCTGGCACGCTGCTCGGTGTTTTTTAGTGCCGGGTAAACAGTTAAGGAGCAAACATGAGCGCGCGCTTCGAGTATCCATTTAAAGATCGCTACGCCATTGTGGACGGCGTGCGCTTGCATTACCTGGATGAAGGGCAAGGGCCCATTGTTTGGCTGATGCATGGCAATACCTCCTGGAGTTATCTGTACCGGAAAATGATTCCGCCCCTGGTACAGGCGGGCTACCGATGTTTCGTTCCGGACCTTATGGGCTTCGGACTTTCGGACCAACCCGAAGAGGAAAGTGCTTACACATTACAACGCCACGTGGCTCAAATGACCGGCCTTATTGCGCACCTGGGTCTGCGTGACTTGGTTGTGGCGGGACATGACTGGGGCGGCCCGATCGCGCTGCGCTATGCCATCGAACATAGGGAGAATGTTCGCGCATTGGTGTTGTTCAATACCTTTGTACAGAGATTTCCCGCGCATGCCCGCGAGCGCCGCGCGCACGACATCATCACTGGGCCGCTGCCCCCCGGATTCACGTTCCTGTTCAAGGGCGGGGCCTACTCCAGCTTTCTAGTGCGGCGTCTGGATTTCTTTCGCAAGTTCGTATGGATGAAGTGGCGGACCGGTAACCCCTCAAAACTTCTGGGGGCGGGATTTCGCCGTCCAGTCGACCCACGCGCCATGGAAAACTATTTAATGATCCACGACACCCCGGCAAAGCGCGCCGGGCTCGCCACGTTTCCAAAAATGATTCCCAATCGGCCGGATCATCCCAACGCCTCTTACATCGATCAAATCCGCCATGCCCTGGAAACTTGGGATATCCCATTGCTCGTGGCCTGGGCCGATGGCGACATGGCATGGAAGCCTGACGAGGGGGCACGTATCGCCCAGTTGGTACCGGACGGAGAATTTTATCTGGTACGTAATGCCGGCCACTTTCTTCAGGAAGACGCCGGTGCGGAACTGGCGCAACGGCTTATCCGTTTCCTCGATAACAGGGCGAAACGACACATCGCATTAAGGATGGAGGTGGTATGAAACCTTACAATGCTTACCTGCACTATCGCTTGTCGTTGTGATTTCCACTTAGCGATACCACCGCGAGCCGGCCATGACGAAAATACAAATCGGGAAAATTATTAATCAACGCACTCTCATCACTACCGAGTCCGAGGAAATACAAATTCCAGACACCAAGGAGCTCACGCATCTACAGTTCCGCAGGTTCGCTGGTTGTCCTTTTTGCAGTGTGCACCTGCACTCCATGGCGCAGCAACATGCCGAGATTCGTGCGGCCGGCATTCGCATCGTGGTGGCGTTCCGCTCCACAGCGACAGCGTTACAGCAGCATCACGCCGACATACCCTTCGCCGTCATCGCCGATCCTAAAGATAAACTCTATGCGGAATTCGGGGTTGGCTCCAGTCTGGGTGCAGTCTTAAACCCGCGCGCCTTTTTGGCGGCAGTGCCCAAGGTCATTCGCATGTTGCCCAAACTTCCAGGTTTACCGCCATGGGGGAAAGGCGTGTGCGGACTGCCGGCGGACTTTCTGATTGCGCCCGACGGACGCGTCGTCGCGTGCAAGTATGGGACGCATGCCGACGACCAATGGTCGGTGGACCAGCTCTTGGTTCTTGCTGGTAGGCATGTTAAACGACTGTGACTAATTACCGTGTCCCCTAGAAATACCGCGCCAACTCGACCTGGATATAATCGTCTTGCCGCATTCCAAATAAGAGGTCGTTCACGGGTATATGGGTAAAGGCACGCGCCTGGAGACTCAGTTTCCATAGGCTACCGAGCCGCCGGCTCGCCTCGACATTGAAAAAGCGCGCGTGGCTGCGCCGGTCCTGTATCGCCCCCAGTAGCAACTCGCTGCCTTGGGCGTCGTTGAAGGCCAGGCGTAGGCCGGCAAAGATGTCGTCCTGAAACGGCGTGGTGGCGGTGTCTCCGCGCTCGTCGTAGAGATATTCCGCGAGCACGCCTAAGTCCACCGTGGAATTGAAAATATTCGAAAAGGTATATTCGAAGCCCGCGGTCGACGCCGTATAGCCGGCGCCTGGGCCACTGCGATGTATCGCCTCGAGTTTCCACAGCCACGAGCCCGCAGTCAGCGCCACATCGACGCCGGTTTGATGGATAAGATCGTAGCGCGGGGCTAACACCGGCGTGCCGGCGCCGTTGCTGCCGAGGAGCAGGCGCGGGTCGCGGCTGGTGCCGTAAAATCGGGATACGCCGATATCGACGCCGGAAAACGATTTCGACCAGCGCAGGGCGTAATCCACGTGCCTACGCCCGCGGCTGGACTCATAAGTCGCCTGATCCGTGTCCACCACAAGTTCAGTGCGCAAACGGCCATCCCGGCCTGGGAACGTGCGCTCGCGGAAATACGGCAGTATAAAAACATCGAGCGTGCCCCAAGAACGGATTGCGGCGAAATTCACCATGGGCTGCCCCAGCTTGGCCTCCGCGTCGATATTTTCCACCAGGTCGGTTTGATTGATGATGTTCACCAGGTGTTGCGACTCGGCTACACCCCAGAACACCTTGCGCACGCCCACGCGCCATTCGTAGGCCTCGCCGACCTTGACCCACGCCAGCTCCCGGATATCTCCATGGCTACGTTCCGCATCTTGTTGGTCCAGACGCACGAACGGGATAAAGGTGAATTCATCCTTGGAGTTCTCGCGCCGGTGGCGATACTCGGGCTGTAGGGCCGCGGAGAAATCACTCCGCGCCTGGTCGGCATACAGCGGCGCATGCATATAGCCGGTATACGCCAGCGCGGCGTAGCCCGACCATTCGCCGGCGCAGACCGTAGTGGCCCATAGGCCCAAGGCCAAACCGAGACCGGCGCGGGTTACGTGTGTGGCCATACTCAGTGTGCGCGCTTCAGGCTCGCTTCGTTGAAATCGGCGTCTTTCAAGCCCACGCGGAATTTGTAATTGTTCCATTTTAGCAGCGTGCTCTTGCCGCTCTGATGGTTTAGCATGTACATTTCGGCGGCGCGCCAGTGCTTGTTGAGATACTGCTTATAGTCTTTCCATGTCAGGGTCTTGAGCAGGCTGTCTTTGCGGTCGTAGTATTCGATTTTGAAGGACCGGTATTCGGCCTTGTCTATCCACGCCAGTTCACGTTTGTATCCCGAATACGGGCTGACGGGATAGCGTTCCATGACTAAGCACGGCACACCTTCGTAAGTCTCCTCGCGCAAATACTTATAGGTATATTTCTCCACTTCCTGGGAACCAATATCCTCATAAGCAAACTCGCTGCCCATAAACGAGCCGGACTTGTTCGCCGATGCAATGCGTTTGACGCGCGCCAGGGCCGGTAGATACAACCACTGATCGTCATCCGCCACTTTATGGCTGAAAGTCAGCAGCGCCGTGCCTTTAACGTCCGCTGGCTGGTCGAAGATGGACAGGCCCTTGTCGCCGTCGGACCTTACTTCGAGCGTGGCGATACGCAGCTTGCGCCGGCTCTCCTCGCCGTGGCGGTTCTTGAGCACCATCTCCAAGTCCACGGTGGAGTCACCGAAACCCTGGTCGCGTCGGTCGGACTCTTGCGCAATGGCCAGGCCTTTCTCTTCAGGCGTTTCGGCGAGCGCGCTAAACGCGATCAGGCACAGGATTAAGGCGAGCGGTCGTTTCAGCATAATCTCTCCGGTCGAACTTCATTAGCAAAGGGGGTAGTAAAAAGAAATCGGCGGCCAGGGCCAGGACGATGATAAGCGCCGTCATGATGCCCATACTCGAATTGAGCTCAAACGAGGAAAACGCGAGTACCATAAAACCGGCGGCCAATATCGCGGTCATGGCCAGGGCCGCGCTGCCCACGGTGGAGAACACATAACGCACGGCTTGTTCCGAATTCATACCCAGCTTGCGGCGGGCGTGCTGATACCTGATCATGCTATGTATGGTGTCGTCCACCACGATGCCGTAGGTCATTACCGCCACCACCGACAACGCCAGCCCCACTTGTCCCACGAACAGGCCCCAGAGGCCAAACGCCATGGCGGCCGGTGCCAGATTGGGCACGAGACTGAGCAGGCCTACCCGCAGGTTGCGCAGTGCTACGATGAGCACCACCGAAATAAGCACCAGTGCCACGAGGTTGCCGTTGATCATGCTGATAACGTTGCGCTCACCGATGTGCGCAAACATGACGCTCGGCCCGGTGCCCGGGGTTTGCATGGCACGCGGAGCGTTTGCGGCCAGCCATTGCTGCGCACGTGTGTCGAGCGCCAGAATTTCCTTGGTCGAAGCGCTTTTTAATATTACCGTCATGCGACTGGCGGATTTATCCACGTTAATCTGATTGTTGAGATCCAGACCGAAGGGCAAGGACACCTCGTATAACAACAGGTATTGGGCCGCCAGTTGGCGCGCATCCGGCACGCGGTACCACGAAGGATCATCGGCATGCATGTTCCGGTTTAGGCGTTTCATGGTATCCGCCAGGCTCGTGACATGGGTAACGCCGGGCTGCGTCCGGTACCACTGGGCAAATTCCTCAAGCTTGGCCAGATACGCCGGATCGCTGACCGCGCCGCTAGCGCCGGCGCCGAGCGAATACTCGATAATATCCATGCCAGTGAGATTGGCGTCGACAAAATCCGCGTGGCGCCGGAATTCCACGCGGTCATCGAAATATTTGACGAAATTATCGTTCAGCTCGTTGCGCGGAATAAGCGCGACCAGGCCGAGCACGACTAGACTCATGCCCACGAGTAACGGCGTACGCCGGCGTACTACAAAGTCGCTGACACGCTCCAAGGCAATGCCGGTGCGGGTTTGCACCGGCCGTACGCGCAAAGGCAGTAACGCGATCAATGCGGGCAGAAACAGGATGGACAGGAAATAGGATGCGATGACGCCGAAGGTGACGATATTGCCTAGGTCGCGAAACGGCGGAACCTCGCTGAAGTTCATGCTCAGAAATCCGATGACATCGGTCAGCGCCGCCAGGGTGATGGGATACAGGTTCAGTTTGATGCTTTCGGCGATCGCCGCGTGTTTACTCAGTCCGGCACGCATGCTGTGTACGACGGTGATCAACACGTGAATACTGTGCGCCACCGCAAGCGTGAGAATAACCGTGGGGGCACCGGCCGAGGGTGCGGTAAGCTGGATGCCGAACCAGCCGGTGATGCCGATGGCGGTAAGTATGGAAAAGGTAATGATCACCAGGGTGGCAAACATACCGGAGATCGAGCGCAGAATGAGCAAGGTCGCCAGCAGAATAACGCCGTACATGATGGGTGTTAGAGTTTGCATATCCTGGCGTGCGTGCTCGCCGAAGGCATTGTCTATCACCACGCCGCCGGTGAGATAGACCGCCAGGTTCGGATGCTTTTCTTGCAGCTCCTGCGCCAGCTTGCGCGCCGCGGCCATGGCAGCGGGGACTTCGTCGAGATTCTTTTCGGGTAATTCAAAAGTGACGTTGACTCCGGTCACGTGGGTGCTGGGCGAAACCAGCCGGTTCACCAGCAACGGCTCGGCCAGCGCGGCCGCACGCGCACGCGCTAACGCCGCGTCCGACAGGGTGGGTGCATTGCGCACCAAGTCTTGCACCACGAGGTCATCGCCACGCGCATGCATGTACTGAAAATTAGTCACCGAGTCTACCCGGCTCGCATAGGGTAGGCGCCATGCCTGTTGGGTGAGCCATTCTATGCTCGCCAGCGTCTCGCGGGTAAAAACCTTGCCATCTTTGGGCGCGACCGTAAACAATACATTGTCGGTCTTATTATAAGTATTCTGCAGCGCCTCGAAGGCCTGTAGTTGTGGATTCTCCGGGCTGAAAAATACGCGATAATCATTGCTGAACCCGACATAACGCGCGCCGCTTGCCGCCAACGCCACTATTACTATGGTCACCAGGATAATCGCGACCCGGAAGCGGATCACCCAGCTCGAAAATTTGTCGGTCATATTTTTATCCTTACTTATTTATTTTCTTTTGTTGTTTTCCAGTTTTTGGTGTGCGGCTCGTAACCGGGTGCTCTTTGGTCAATCCTTTTATTAACACATCGATCATGAAATCGATTCTTTTCTTAGCCGGGCGCCAATCCACCCAAGGGTCGTGGGATTTGGCTATCTCTAGCGACACCGCGCCGTGTATGCCGGCCCATACGGTCTGCGCGATCAGTGCGGCGTCGGTCACCCGCGTGCGAAAGCGTTTGGCTTTGACACCCGCGACGACCGTCGATTCTAGCAGCGCGTAGCCGTCTTGCTCGGGATTGTCCTTTTCGATGTCGGCCGGATCCGGCTCTAGGGCGGGATGCGGGGTCATGAACATCAGGCGATAGTGATTCGGATTGCGCAGACCGAATTCGGCATAAGCATGGCCCATGCGCCGCAGCCGCGTAACCGGATCCGGTACACGCGCTATAAGACCGACCGCCCGGGCAAGGGCCTGAAAATCCGCCGTGCACAATTCGCGCACCAGTGTTTCCTTGTCCGCGAAGTGCGCGTAAATCGCGGTCGGAGAATATTCTATTTTCCTGGCGATCTCACGCATGGTCACGGCTTCATATCCGTGCCCAACGAACAGGGTGCGCGCCGCGTTCAGAATCTTGTTACGCATCCGCGACTGTTCGCGCCGCCGCCGCTCGCTGGTACCCAAGGCCGATCCTTTTTCTGTTAACAGTGTTCCGAATAATAACGATGTTATGGCTACTGTCAATAGCGGCATTGTTCAGCACCATCAGCGTTTCAGCGGTAATGCAAAAAGGGCGATTAAACACAATGGGATGCGAAATATCGCGACAGTATCGGCTTGTATCTGGCCGGACGTACAGCGTCAGCCATAAATAAAAATTAGCTAGTACTCCGTCAAATAAGTTCTCCCGCATGCTTAGCCGGGGACCCCCTCTCCCAACGGGAGAGGGGGGGTGAGGGGGATCATAAAAGGCCTATAAACTCCCCCTCATCCTCGGCAATTGCTCCTGCGTGGCTCTACCTCCTGCATCCATGCCGTCGTGTCCTTCTCCCGTTGGGACGACTGCATGGATGCACGACTCCAGGGATGGAGGAGGTAGAGCGGCGTCGGGAACCGCCGCCGAGGAGGTAGGGCAACGCCGGGAGCAGTTGCCGGGGTGTTAGTATCGTACGCCGTTCTGTTGGGAACTTACATGC
>JANOTM010000036.1:0-5101 GCA_031416355.1 Gammaproteobacteria bacterium | reverse complement strand
GTCGCGCCCGGCGCGGCCGGTCTCCTGGTAATAGGCCTCGATGCTCTTGGGTAGGTTGAGATGGGCGACGAAGCGCACGTTGGATTTATCTATGCCCATGCCGAAGGCAATGGTGGCAACCATGATGACGCCTTCCTCGTTGAGAAAGCGGCGCTGGTTGTCACTGCGCACCTCGGCGCTGAGGCCGGCGTGATAAGGTAAGGCGGTTAAGCCCTGCCCTTGCAACCACTGAGCAATCTCGTCCACGCGTTTGCGCGATAGGCAATAGACGATGCCGGCATCGCCCGCGTGTTCCGCGCGCAGGAAACGCAGCAATTGCTCGCGCGCGCTGCCGCCGCCCGCCGTGGTTTGGCTGATGCGGTAGCGGATATTGGGGCGGTCGAAACCGCTGATAAACACACGCGCGTTCTCTAAGCCTAGACGCGTAATGATCTCGCGGCGCGTGGGCGCGTCGGCGGTGGCAGTAAGGGCGATGCGCGGGATGGAGGGGAAGCGCTCGTGCAACACCGAAAGCTGCATATATTCGGGCCGAAAGTCGTGACCCCATTGCGAGACGCAGTGGGCCTCGTCGATGGCGAACAGCGCAATGTTCGAACGCGCCAGCAGATCCAAAGTACGCGCCAGCATCAGGCGTTCCGGCGCCACGTAGAGCAGATCGAGCTCGCCGCGCAGAAGCTGCTGCTCGATGGCGCGCGCGGTTTCCGCGTCCAGGGTGGAGTTGAGATAGGCGGCGCGCACCCCGGCCTGTTTAAGCGCCGCCACTTGATCCTGCATGAGCGCAATGAGCGGCGACACCACCAGCCCGGTGCCCGCGCGTACCATGGAGGGTATCTGGAAGCACAGCGACTTGCCGCCGCCCGTGGGCATGAGCACCAGCGCGTCGCCCCCAGACACCAGGGTACGGATAACCTCGTCTTGGGGCGCGCGGAAATGCGGGTAGCCGAAGACGCTGCGTAATATATGGAGCGCCGGATCGTCCGCGACCGGGGGCGCGGGTTCCATGAGGGTCATCACTATCGTGGGTATCTGCTGCGCACGTCTAGGAATACACCCCATGCCCAACGAGATCATTTCCCCATTGCATTTGCTGGCTAACCTAGCGGCGGTTGGCTGCGAAGTTAACCGTCTCTGGCCGGTCGCCCAAGGTAACATAGCGGCCTAGGGGCGTCAGCTTGTAATCTTTCTTGTAGGCCTGCACGTAGTAGGCCCCGCCACGGATTATTTCGCGGGGTGAGATATACCAACCATTGGAATCCGTGGTAGTCGTATATACCTTGTTATCGGCGGTGGCGACGGTGATGGTGACGGCGGATAAACCATTGCCATCCGACAAGGTCACGCGCCCCGCGATGGCGGCCATACGCCCATCCAGCCAATGAATAATATTTCGCAGAAATTGCGTGTTATAAGCGGCTTCGGGAATTTGTACGCCAAACGTTGCCGGGGGATTGGAGAATTGGGCAGTAAACATAGCGGCTTCTCCCGAGACATACACACGGCCCGCGCCAAAATGGATCGCCAGGCCTTGGAACATCCCGGTTGCGGACTTGGCCGGCCAGGTGGAGACAACCGTGGCATTTTTTCCAAAGGTCATGATGGGCTCATACGAGATCGGGTAACTAGTGGCGGGGCTGGGCGGAACGACGAAGAAACCCGAACCGTAGAAAGTCCGCACGTGGCCCACCGTTTCCACAGGCAGGCGACCGCTTACAATCGCAGAACTCGCGGCTAGCGTGCCATCGAGCTGGGTCGTGGTATCGAAATTAAACGCGGACGCGTCGTTACTGACAACGCCGCCTTCGGTAGCCATATTCACACCGAATGCATTCGCTAGATTCTGCACCTGGGAAAAGGGTGGGTGATCGAAGATCAAAAACAGCGAGCCGCCTTGCCCCACCCAGTCTCTGATGACATTCACTTCTGCCGCGCTAAACGCTTGGTCGGTGGCGCCACAGGGTGCCGGACAGGCGCTGGCAATGACCAGGATGTTTGAGGTCAGCGCGAGTTTGGAGGCGCTGGTGGTTGGTTGTCTCCTAACAACTTGGAAAGGAGTGAAGCCGTTAACAATTGAATCATCGAATGTGCCGCTGATTTCCCTAACATTGTAGCCATCAGCGGTAAGGATATCGCGAAAAGCGCTGTAACTGCGTTCAACGTTGTGGAAATTGTTGTGGCTGCGATCGAACATGACGATAGGTACTGGCTTGGCTTCGGGGTTGCCAATTACCGGAACGTAGCCATAGTCCGGAGATTGCGCATACGCGGGCAGCGCCACGGAAATGGCCACCATGAAAACGGTGATCAACCGTAGAAAAATGCGCTTGGCCACGGGGGCGAAAAGACCCTGGGCAAATATAGTTCTATTCATTTTCTTCTCCTTAGTTATATCGGAAATGCTGTCGCTAATGGGCGATACTAGCAAAAATTGCATTTCGACCCTAGCGCCACGTGACCCCGCAAGGACCGTGCCTTTAGTACCCACCATTTCCCACGAAATAAGGCGTTTTATTTATGCTTTTCCCGCAAGATAGGCCCGACGTTTCTTTTCCGGGAATTTTTCTATGGCATAGCGCAGCATGGTACGCGGCATGTGTTGGTAGTGTTGCTTGAGAAATTTCTCTTCCGCCGCCAAACAGCGCTTGCCCACCTCCCGCAGCATCCAGCCCACGGCCTTGTGGATTAAATCTTCTTTATCGTTTTTTAGAATGCGCGAGATTGCCAGTGCATCACGGAAATCACTATTTCTGATCATGTGAAAAGTCGCGATAATGGAAATTCGCCTTTCCCACATAGAATTCGATCGGGCCAGACTATAGATCGGTTGCTTGTCCTTACCGGCCAAATAAGCCCCCACGATCACTGCGGCGGACGCGTCAACCAGATCCCAATTATTGACATACTTTGTATTGGCCAGATACAGCCTGTAAATCTTCGATTTTTCCTCCTCGGTACCGGCGGCGCTCTTTTGCACCAGCAGCAGGAGCGCCAGCAGACGTTCCTCGTGAAATCGCGACCGGAGCAACGGCAAGATTTGGGCCAGGGCCGTGGCGCGATATTTTCTCGCCACGGCCCTTAGCGTCGGCACCGTGATGCCGAGAAACCGGTCGCCTTCCCCATATTGGCCGGTGCCGGTCTTGAAGAAGCGCGGCGCAAGCCGCGCGGCCTTGATGCTCGCCAGCTTCTTTAATTCTTTGCGAATTTCTGTTGCTGTGATCTTCATGACATGCGCCTGGTGGTAATTATTAATAGGTTTTTGAACATCCCCTACCTTGTACTTACGACTATTGGGTCGTAGACGTCCCGCTGCTAGCGGTCCTATAGTATTTGTGCTTTCCGTTTAATGTAAAGACAACACCGCGGGTCAGCACCGAGCAGCAATTTCCGATAGTCAACAATTTCAAGGAGGATGTGCCATGAACGGGACGGGAATAAACATCAAGAAGTCTCCCAGCATTAAATCTGCGCTTCTAGTATTAAGCATAATGTGGCCGGCGCTGTCCGTGGCCGAACAGCTCCCGGTTTATAAATTGGCCGGGCCAAAAATCGATCAGGCCCGAGCAACCGGTATCCTCGCTAGCCTTGGCAATAATAAACTTGCATCCGAAACAAAGTTTGAAGAAAACGCCAAGGTCTTCATTCAACGCGCGGGCGCCAAAGAAATTGAAACTTACAAAGCCAGCGGCGGCTTTTTTCTGCGCGACGCCAAGCAACTCTGGAACCCGGAACTTAAGCCGACGCTCCCCACCCGCAACATGGCTAAGGCGCTGGCCGACAAGTTTCTCGCCGAGAACAAGTTGCTGCCGAGCGGCGATCCCTATACTAAGGTTTCGTTTGCGGAATTTACCGAGACCGGTGTCGCTGCCGATAGGCCCGGCAAGATAAACAAGAAAATCATCGATGTCCAGGCCAACTATAAAGTAGACATGGTCGTTACGGACCAGAAGGGCCAGGCGCTGCTAGTGCCCGTGGTGGGGGGCGGCGGTAATTTCAAAGTCGCCTTGGGCGATCAGGGCGCGGTGATCGGTTATCAGGGTGTATGGCGACCGATCGCGGGGGTCGCCAGTGTGGAAGAAATCCTGACACGCACCGAGGCCGAAGCGAAATTTAAGAGTATGGCCGGTAACATCATGGTCACCAAGATAGAATCGTTTCTCGCTTATTACTCGGCGCCCGCTTTTGAAGAGCAGCGTCTTCTCACTCCGGTGTGGGTGGTAAAAGCCGAGACCCAACTTGGCGATCGGAAGATGCCATTGCGTAACACCATCATCGCGGCGACCAAATATGGGCCGACATGGCCAGAAGTAGCGGCCAAGACACGCGCGAAAGACGAAAAACCACAGCCACCGTTATTCAAGACCGATGAAAAACGCAGCTGGATCGATCTGCTTATCAGCCCCGCCCACGCGGAAATCAACGAAGCCGGGACATCGTGGATAGGCCCGAGCCAGGGACTTGGAGGCAGCCCGGCCAATGCCCAAGGTTTCGTCGACGGTTTGGCTGCCGCTGGTTGGGGCATCAATTTCAACTGGGGAGAATGGGCGGCGTTCGAGTCCGATTGGAACAGCGATGACGACAGCTGGGTGGATGCCGCCGACTTCGTGTTTTACACCGGCCACGCCAACTCCGACGGCTGGACGCTGAACAATCCAAACGATACTTCCTTACATTACTCCGAAGTAGGCGCAACCCCGGGCAGCCCCAATGACCACTATGGCCAGCAAGACCTGGAGTGGATGATTATCGCAGCCTGCGGCCCACACCAGAGCAGCCACTTCGTCGGCGGTATTGGCAATGCCTTTGACCGCTGGCGCGGCATTTTTGACGGGCTGCATGTGTTTCTGGGTTATGGAGCCGTCACTTATGACAACACAACAGAGGGATCGCGCGTAGTTGAACTGGCGCTTGCCGGCTGGCCGATTATCGATGCCTGGTTCCGGACCGCGTGGGAAATACAGCCCAGCAGTAACGGCTATAGTGCCCCAGATGGTCCGACGGTCTACGTAACGGCAATGTATGCCCATGACGGCAGTCATAATACGCGCAACGATCATATCTGGGGTACCGGTACCACGGTTCCCGACCCCAGGAATCCGGGCCAACA
>JANOTM010000035.1:0-1829 GCA_031416355.1 Gammaproteobacteria bacterium | reverse complement strand
CAGGTCCTCTTCGCGGTAATCCCGGCGCAGCTGCCGGTGTATCAGATCGAGAAATGCCGGATAAGCTGTGGTGCCGCCGGGGGCCTTGCTCGCTACACCCAGGGGGGTGGCCTTGGCGGCCACGGATTGTTCCTGGGTGATGTAGTTTTGGCGCACCAGCTCGGACAATACTAAATTACGTCGCTCCAGTGCATGCGCCGGATTACGCCGCGGATCATAATAGGAAGCGCCCTTGACCATGCCCACCAGCAGGGCCGCTTGCGGCAGTTCCAGGTGAGACAGCGGCCGGGCGAAATAAAACTGGCTGGCGAGACCGAATCCATGGATGGCGCGGTCGCCGTCCTGGCCGAGATAAATCTCGTTGATGTAGGCCTCGAGTATCTCGTCCTTGTCGTAATGCATCTCCAGCAGCAGCGCCATGAGTATCTCGGTGAATTTGCGCCGCAGGGTGCGTTCCGAACTAAGAAAGAAATTCTTCACCAATTGCTGGGTGAGGGTGCTGCCGCCCTGTACGCCGCCGCCGGTGAGCGTGCTTTTTAGCGCGCGCGCGATACCGCGCGGGTCGATGCCATGATGGGTGTAAAATTTATGGTCCTCCACCGCCACCAGCGCATGCACCAGAACGGCCGGCACCTCGTCCAGTTTCACCAGCGCCCGGTCCTCGTTGTGCGCTGGATAAATGCTGCCGATACGCAGCGGATCGAGACGCGCCAGGGTCACCGGCTGTGACGTGACGATATCGCTGATGGCAACGATATGGCCGGCGTTGAATTCCACACGCAATTGCAAGCTATCTTGGGTGCCGTCCCAGAACGTAAATGTGCGCGTCGCGACATCAAACCGATCGACGCCGCGGCGATAGCTGCCTGGTTCGAACTGGTCGCCGGCAGTACGGTAATTCAGCACGGCAAGTTCCGCTTGCAACCGGTCCGGGCTCAATTTGGCCCCGGGATAGAGTTCCAGCGGGCGCGCGTACACCCGCGCCGGTAGCGCCCAGCGCTTGCCTTCGAATTGATCGCGCACCACATGATCGAGATACAGTACAAATAGCGAGAGCAACAGCAACGATCCCAACAGAGTCAAACGCAGTCGCTGCGGTGTAATCAGGGTACGCAGGGGAGGGAGGTGGATCACGGGTCAGCTTGCATTCCGCGGTGGTGTCTAAGAGGGGAAATCCCGCGGCGGATTATACCCTTACTTCAGCGACTATGGGCGCCTCCGGTCGGGGATGTGGTCGGCTTGCGATCCGCTGGATTACCATCCATTCTTGATAGAGGCTAACCCCTACTTGTCACCAACATTATCTTTAACTAAGGAATGACCATGCCCGAGACCGACGAAACCGAGGCGCTACCCGCCACCTTCACGCCCATGGTGCTGGGCGCTGCGCCGACACAGCGTCTGTACAGCATGTTGGAGCCCCCCCGGCTTTTTGGCGTCCGGCCGCGCCCCGATATCGAGAAGCTGACAGTCTATGCCCGTGCCTATGGTATAGACACGGGCCACGTGGTGACAGCGGAAGGCCAGCAGCTTGGTTTTATGTGCGTGATTATCAGCGGCCGGCTGCGGGTGCATAAGGACAGCGGCCGCGGTAAAAGTACCACCCTGGCGGAACTCGCCCCCGCGCCCCCGGCACCAGCATAGGCGAAATGTCGGTGATCGACGGCATGCCATCATCGGCCACCGCCGTGGCCATGGAGCCCACGACCTTGGCGGTGTTTAAGCGTTCCGATTTGTTACGCCTGATCGACGACCACCCGCAACTGGGCGCCAAGCTGCTATGGAAACTGGCCCAGCTTTTGAGCCAGCGCTTGCGCCAGACCAGTGAC
>JANOTM010000034.1:0-2631 GCA_031416355.1 Gammaproteobacteria bacterium | reverse complement strand
CAGAAGATCCCGCAGGGTTACTACCACATCGAGTCGTTCCTCAAGATGATCGTGCACGCCGGTGGCGAGATCGGCGTGTGCGCCACCTGCATGGACGCGCGTGGCATCACCGATGCCGAGCTCGTGGACGGCACGCGCCGCAGCACCCTCGCCGAGTGGGCCGAATGGACGCAGTGGGCGGACAAGGTGCTGGTGTTCTGAGGAGGGCAACATGGGTAAGACGGTACTGGTGCTGGGCGGCGGAATCGGCGGCGTGGTGGCGGCCAGCCGCCTGCGCAAACTGCTTGGGCGCGAACACCGCGTAGTGCTGGTGGAGCGCGAGGCCGATCACCTGTTTCAACCGTCGCTGCTGTGGCTGATGCTCGGCTGGCGTACGCCGGATCAGATCCGGCGGCCGATCGCCCGGCTCGCGCGTCGCGGCATCGAGGTGGTGCGCGGCAATGTCGAGCGCATCGATCCCGCGCGGCGCGCGGTTGTTGTCAACGGCAAATCCGCAACCGCGCCATCCCTGGCGCGCGGCCCTCGGACACGTGTCCTTGACGTCCCGCCTATTACGTCTCCCATCGGCGAAGAACAGACCGCGGATTATCTGGTAATTGCCCTGGGTGCCGAGCTGGCGCCCGAGGCCATTCCCGGCCTCGCACAAGCCGGCCACAACCTCTACAGCCTGGCGGGCGCACAGGCCTTGAGTGCCGCGCGCGCGAACTTCCAGCGTGGCCGCATTGTCTTGCTGGTGACTGCCATGCCGTTCAAATGCCCGGCCGCGCCCTACGAAGCGGCGATGCTGCTCGAAGACGATGGTCGCCGCCGTGGTGTGCGGGCGGCCGTTTCCATCGATGTGTATACGCCCGAGCCGGGGCCCATGTCGGTCGCCGGACCCGAAGTCTCGAAGCAAGTGCGGCAGATGGTCGAGTCCAAGGGCGTCGGCTATCACCCGGAACACGCGGTGACGCAAGTCGATGCCGGGAACAAGCGCATCACTTTCGCCAACGGTGCGAGCGCCGAATTCGACCTGTTGATCTATGTGCCGCCGCACCGCGCACCACAGGTGGTGAAAGACGCTGGCCTCACGGGTCCGAGCGGCTGGGTCAACGTGGACCGCGCCACCCTGGCAACGAATTTTCCGGGTGTGTATGCCATCGGCGATGTCACCGGCATCCCGCTCGCCATCGGCAAGCCTTTACCCAAGGCCGGTGTGTTCGCGCACGGCCAGGCCGAGGTGGTGGCGCGCAACATCGCCGCGGAAATCAACGCGGCACCCGCGAGTGCGCGTTTCCTGGGTCACGGCGAATGTTTCCTGGAAACCGGCGCCGGCCGCGCCGGCATGGGCAGCGGCAACTTCTACGCCGAGCCCGCGCCACGGATAGCGCTCAGGCCGCCCGGCCGGCTCCTGCATCTTGGCAAGCTGCTGTACGAAAAGTACTGGCTGTACCGCTGGTTCTAGCCGTGTCCAAGGCGCTCATTATTCTGCACGCACCGCCAGACGCACCGGACTGCCGCGCGCTCACCGCGTTGCGCCTTGCGGGTGCGTTGCTCGCCGACAGCAAAGAGGTGCACCTGTTCCTGGTCGAGGAAGGCGCGCGTCTGGCCGACCCCAAACTCGGTGCTGAAAACCCATGCCGCGCGCTGTTCTACGAGCTGCTCGATGTCGGCCTCGACGTGCAGGTCTGTGGCGGAACGATGAAGAAACTCGGCTGGGATGAGACCTATCCATTACCGGGCATCCATCGGGGCTCGATGAAGGCCCTGAGCGCATTGATGAGCGCCGCCGACGAGATCATCACCTTTTAATCATTAGCAGTGTATTGCTACCGCGTTCGGCTCAAACGATCTTTCAACTTTCAATTTCCCTTTTTACTGTGAATCGCACCGAGGAGCCGACCGCACCCATGTACCACGGAGAACGGTTTAACGCCATCACGCATCTGGTAGGCGCGGCGCTCGCGCTCGCCGGGCTGGTGGTGCTCGTGGTGGTGGCCGCGCGCCAGGGCGATCTGTGGAAGATAGTGAGCTTCAGCCTCTATGGCGCGACTTTGTTCATGTTGTATGGTTTTTCCACGCTTTATCACAGCCTGCGCGGGCGCGCGAAAACCATCTTTCGTCGATTCGATCACCTCGCGATTTATCTCCTGATCGCCGGCACCTACACGCCGTTCATGCTGGTCACGTTGCGCGGCGGCTGGGGCTGGTCGTTGTTCGGCGTGGTCTGGGGGCTCGCCATCGCCGGTATGGCGCTGGAATATCTGCCACGCAAAGGCCCCAGGATATTGCCGGTGGTGATTTATCTCGGCATGGGCTGGCTTGCGCTCGTTGCCCTGCGCCCGCTGTGGCACGCCTTGCCGTTAATGGGGTTGGTCTGGCTGGTCGCGGGTGGCTTGTTCTACACCATCGGCGTTATTTTTTACGGCCTGGATGAGAAACTGCGCCACGCACATGGCATCTGGCATTTATTCGTGCTGGCCGGCAGTGCCAGCCATTACTTCGCTATTCTTTATTACGTAGCGTAGCGTGCGCCATGCGCACGATCACTCTATATCTCACCATCTCACCATGGCGACATGTCGATGGTCAATAATACCCGGCGCAACGTATTCTTTGCCTAGGCTTAGTCGTGCGCATGGCGCACGCTAC
>JANOTM010000033.1:0-3345 GCA_031416355.1 Gammaproteobacteria bacterium | reverse complement strand
GGAGGGTCGGGTGCTGGCCGACAGCCGCCGGCCGCGCCGCTATACCGAGCAGCAGTATTTCCGTTCCAGCGCGGAAATGGCGGCCTTGTTCGAGGACATCCCCGAGGCCTTGGAGAACACCCGCGAGATCGCCCGCCGCTGTAATCTGCGGCTCGAGTTTGGAAAAATTTACCTGCCGGTTTTTCCGCTGCCACCGGGGAAAGACATGGAGCAGGTACTGCGTGCCCAAGCGGCCGAGGGGCTGGAGGCGCGTCTACAACTGCTACCGGCGGAACAGCGCGAGGCGCAGAGGGCCGTCTACCAGGCGCGCCTGGAACTGGAACTGGGTGTGATTATCCAGATGGGCTTTCCGGGCTACTTTTTGATCGTGGCGGATTTTATTCAGTGGGCACGCGCCAACGACGTGCCGGTGGGACCGGGGCGTGGCTCCGGCGCCGGATCTCTGGTGGCCTATGTGCTCGGCATTACCGCCCTCGATCCGATTACGTACGAGCTCCTGTTCGAGCGTTTTCTGAATCCCGAGCGCGTGTCCCTGCCGGATTTCGACGTGGACTTCTGCATTGAAGGACGCGATCGGGTCATAGGCTATGTCACCGACCGCTACGGTCACGAAAAGGTGTCGCAGATCATCACCCACGGCACCATGGCGGCCAAGGCCGTGGTGCGCGAGGTGGGGCGCGTCATGGATCATCCCTACGGCTACGTGGACAAGCTCGCCAAGATGATCCCCATGGAGTTGGACATGACCCTGGACAAAGCGCTGGAGCAGGAGCCGGCCCTGCGCGAGCGCTACGAACAGGAAGAGGACGTGCGCGCCCTGCTGGACACCGCGCGCGCGCTGGAGGGCATTGCGCGCAACGCCGGCAAGCACGCGGCGGGAGTGGTGATCGCACCGTCGGCGCTCACGGATTTCATGCCGCTGTATTGCGAACAGGGGAGCCAGCAGTTCGTCACCCAGTTCGACATGAAGGACGTGGAGACCATAGGCCTGGTGAAGTTCGATTTTCTTGGTCTGCGCAACCTCACCATCATCGACAAGGCGGTGAAGGTGATCAATGCCGAGCGTATACGCAAGGGCGAGCCACCTCTAGTCATCGAGCAATTGCCCATAGCCGATGCCGCCACGTATACGCTACTCAAATCGTGCCGTACCACAGCGTTGTTCCAGTTGGAATCCCGCGGCATGAAGGACCTGATACAACGCCTGCAGCCGGACACCTTCGAGGAAATCATCGCCCTGGTGGCACTGTTCCGCCCCGGCCCGTTGCAGTCGGGCATGGTGGACGATTTCATCAACTGCAAGCACGGCCGCTCGCGCATTAAATATCCGCATCCCAGCTTAGAGCCCATACTCAAGCCCACCTATGGCGTGATCCTGTACCAGGAGCAGGTGATGCAGATCGCCCAGGTGCTGTCCGGCTATACCCTGGGCGGCGCCGACCTCTTGCGCCGCGCCATGGGCAAAAAGAAGCCGGAGGAAATGGCGCAGCAGCGCGGCGTATTCGTGCAGGGCGCGCAGCAGCGCGGCGTCAATCCCAAGCTTGCCGCCGATATCTTCGACCTGATCGAGAAGTTCGCCGGTTACGGTTTTAATCGCTCGCACTCGGCGGCATATGCGCTCATCGCGTATCAAACCGCATGGCTCAAGGCGCACTATCCGGCGGCGTTTATGGCGGCGGTGCTGTCGGCGGATATGGACAAGACCGACAAGGTCGTGACCATGCTGGCGGAGTGCCGCGACATGCACATGACGGTGTTGCCGCCGGACATTAATCGCTGCGATTACGCCTTCGTGCCGGTGAACGACAATACTATTTTGTATGGTTTAGGTGCGATCAAAGGCCTAGGCGCAGCGGCCATCGAGGCATTGCTCGAAGTGCGCGCCGCGGGCGGCCCGTTCCGCGATCTGTTCGATGTGTGCCGGCGCCTGGACCTGCGGCGCGTTAACCGGCGCGTTTTGGAATCCCTGATACGCGCCGGCGCCCTGGACAGTCTCGGCACACACCGCGCCACCCTTATGGCCTCGGTGACCGTGGCCATGGCGGCGGCCGGCCAGTACAGCAAGAACCGCGCTGCCGGGCAGGTGGACCTGTTCGGTGTCGCCAGCGAGCCGGTGACGGAAAGCTGTTTTGTCGACGTGCCGGAATGGAGCGAGGATCAGCGTTTGGAGGGGGAGAAGGAGACCCTGGGGCTGTATCTCACCGGGCATCCCATACAGCGCTACGAAACCGAACTCGCCAAGATCATCGCCGCCAATCTCGCTAATCTAAAGCCCGTGGAAAACCGCACCGTGGTGGTGGCGGGCCTGGTGGTGGCCATGCGCACCATGAATACCCGGCGCGGGGATCGCATGGCATTTGTCACTTTGGACGACCGTACTGGACGCCTGGAGCTGGCGGTTTTTTCCGATCTATACGAACGCCAGCGCGATTTGCTGGTCAAGGATACCCTGCTGGTAGTGGAGGGTCAGGTGAGCATGGATGATTATTCCGGTGGTTTCAAAATGAGCGCCGAGAAAATATACAACATAGACCAGGCGCGCGCCGCCTTCGCCTCGCGCCTGGAGATCGAGGTTGACGCCAGCCGCGCGGGCAACGGCTTCGTACATGAATTGCAGGACATACTCAAACCGGTCCCAGGTACGTGCCCGGTGTATGTGCGGTATCATAGTGCGGCGGCGGAGGCGGAAATCGCCCTGGGCCAGGAATGGCGCATCATGCCCACGGGCGCGGTGTTGGAACGGCTGTACCGGCTTGCAGGGCAGGAGCATGTGCGTTTAATCTACCCGTCATGTTGACCCGAACTCTACGAACATCTCCAGGGATATGAACCCGAATTATCTCGATTTTGAACAATCCATTGCCGACCTCGACGCCAAAATCGAGGCCCTGCGCTTTGCCGACAAGGCCAGCGGGCTCAATATCAATGAGGAAATCAACCGCCTGCGGGTGAAAAGCCGCAAGCTCACGGAATCCATTTTTACCGCCCTCACGCCTTGGCAGATCTCGCAGTTGGCGCGCCACCCGCAGCGCCCTTATACCCTCGACTATATCCGCGAGATATTCACCGACTTTCAGGAATTGCACGGCGACCGGGCGTTCGCCGATGACCCCGCCATGGTCGCTGGTCTGGCGCGCCTGGAAGACCGGCCGGTAATGGTCATAGGCCAGCAAAAAGGTCGCGACACGCGCGAGAAGGTGCGGCGCAATTTTGGTATGTCACGGCCGGAAGGCTATCGCAAGGCCCTGCGTCTCATGCAGACCGCGGAACGCTTTCACATCCCGGTGCTGACCTTCATCGACACGCCCGGCGCCTACCCCGGCGTGGGTGCGGAAGAGCGCGGAC
>JANOTM010000032.1:0-2603 GCA_031416355.1 Gammaproteobacteria bacterium | reverse complement strand
CCCTCATCCCCACCCTTCTCCCAGAGGGAGAAGGGCTTAAAACCCCTTGCTCTCCCATGGGATGTGAGGCGGAAACAGGAAAAGGTCCAGTGGACCTTTTCCCCGCCGAACGGGCGCAGACGGTTCTTCTGCGCCCGGGCGGGAAGCAGGGGTGACGACTGCATGGATGCAGGAGGTAGGGCAACGCATGGAGCAGTTGCCGAGGGCCGGAGTTAACAGCAAGGTCCGATCATTTTGTTGGGGACTCTAGGGGCTCTTACAGTATGTAAACGATTTTCCCTGGATACATCCTGTCTCCAGTACAACATCCATATTGGGCGCTATGGCTTATAAGCAGGAACGACAATTCGGTCTGGTGTTCGCGGTTTTTTTCACCATCGTGGCGTTTTGGCCGCTGTGGCCGCTATGGCCCCGGTCTGGGCCGAGTCTCTATTGGCTGATGGCCGCCGCGACGAGCCTGGGGTTCGGTCTACTCTGGCCGCGTGCACTGGCGCCACTTAACCGGGCATGGCTGGCCCTGGGCCATGTGCTGGGTTGGATCAATTCCAAGATTATTTTGGGTTTTATATTTTTCGTCATCGTCACGCCCACCGCCCTGGCGATGAAGGCCCTGGGCCACGATCTGCTTAGCCGCCGCCTGCGGCACAGCGGCAGTTATTGGGTAAAGCGCGACTCGAACTGGACGAGCACATCGATGCGGGATCAATTCTAATGATCGAGTTTCTCAAAGAGCTGTGGGCCTTTATGAAGGCGCGAAAAAAATTCTGGCTGTTACCTATTATCATCGTGCTGTTGCTGCTGGGCGGCCTGCTAGTGCTGGTGCAGGGCAGCGCGGTCGCGCCCTTCATCTATACCCTATTTTAAGTACCGGAAACGAACGCCGTGTGGCTGCTGGGCATATCCGCCTATTATCACGACAGTGCCGCGGCCCTGGTGCGCGACGGCGCCATCGTGGCTGCGGCCCAGGAAGAGCGTTACACGCGCAAGAAGCACGACGCCGGTTTTCCGCGCAACGCCATTGATGACTGCCTGAAGCAGGCCGGCATCACCCTGGCAGACGTGGATTACGTGGTGTTCTACGACAAGCCGTTCCTGAAATTCGAGCGCCTGCTGGAAACTTACGTGGCGTTCGCACCCAGCGGTTTCCGCTCCTTCGTCACCGCCATGCCGGTGTGGCTTAAGGAAAAGCTGTTCCAAAAGGGCATGTTGATCGATCACCTCAAGGAAATCGATCCCGGCTTCGCGCGTGAAAAACTGCTATTCACCGAACACCACCTAGCGCATGCCGCGTCGGCGTTTTATCCGTCGCCGTTCGATAAGGCCTTGATCCTCACCATGGACGGCGTGGGGGAGTGGGCCACCACCTCGGTGATGCTGGGCGAGGGCAAACGCATTACGCCGCTTAAGGAAATCCACTTCCCCCACTCCATCGGCCTGCTGTACTCGGCGTTTACCTATTTCACCGGCTTCAAGGTGAACTCCGGCGAGTACAAGCTCATGGGTCTGGCACCCTACGGCAAGCCAGTGTATGCCGATCTCATCCGCAAGCACCTGGTCGATATCCGCGACGACGGTTCCTTCCGGCTAGACATGCAATATTTTAATTACTGCACCGGCCTTACCATGACCAACAAGCGCTTCGATCGCCTGTTCGGTCGCGCCCCGCGCCCGCCGGAAGCCGAGATCACGCAGATGGACATGGATCTCGCGGCCTCTATCCAAGAGGTGACGGAGGACATCGTCATCAAGGTCGCGCGCAGTATACGCGCGGAATACCAGGTGGCTAATTTGTGTCTCGCCGGCGGCGTCGCGCTCAACTGCGTGGCCAACGGCAAGCTACTGCGCGCCGGTGTATTCGACCATATCTGGATACAGCCAGCCGCCGGCGATGCCGGCGGCGCGCTCGGCGCAGCCCTGGCCGGTTACTACTTATTCCAGGAAAAGGAACGCAAGCCGAGCGGCGCGCGCGATGCCATGCACGGCAGCTATCTCGGCCCCGCGTTCAGCGACGCCGACATCGGGCTACGCCTGGATGGCGCCGGCGCCAAATACCAGCGGCTGGAAGAAAGCGCCCTCCTCGATCATGCCGCCGGCGCCTTGGCGCAGGAAAAAGTGATAGGCTGGTTTCAGGGACGCATGGAGTTCGGCCCGCGCGCCCTCGGCGGGCGCAGTATACTTGGCGATCCCCGCTCCACCCGCACCCAATCGGTAATGAATCTCAAGATCAAATACCGTGAATCCTTCCGCCCGTTTGCACCGTCGGTGCTGCGCGAAGAGGTAAGGGATTATTTCGATCTCGATGACGACAGCCCTTATATGCTGCTGGTGGCGCCCGTGGCCGGGAAGCACCGTATGGCGTTGTCGGTCGAGGATCAAAAAAAATTCGGCATCGACCTGTTAAATGTTCCCAAATCCGACATTCCCGCGATCACCCACGTGGATTACTCAGCGCGCGTACAAACCGTGCATGCCGACACCAACCCGCGCTACCATGGTCTGATCAGCCGCTTCAAGAAGCTTACAGGCTACGGTGTGGTAGTGAATACGTCCTTCAACGTGCGCGGTGAACCCATAGTATGCACCCCGGAAGACGCATTCCGCTG
>JANOTM010000031.1:0-4722 GCA_031416355.1 Gammaproteobacteria bacterium | reverse complement strand
TCACTACTTGAAGATTGGGGAAAAAGACATACCGGTGCACGAAACCGAGTTCGCGCGTGATTCCGTGTTCGGTTATCGCCACAGTTTTTTGCCCGACTACGTCGAGGAAAAAACCCAAGGACGTATCCATTCGAACAGCGTCGTGCGCTTGCTGTTGGCCGATGTCCGCGCCGGTGTAGCCGACCGCTTGCTGCAACTTAAAGACAATACCTGCGTGGTGGTCGATGCCGAGCAGCAAACCGACCTCGATGCCTGCGCCGACGATTTACTCAAGGCGAGTCAGGCGGGAAAACGTTTTTTGTTTCGCAGCGCCGCGAGCCTGTTGACCTCGTTGGCGAGACTGCCGCCGCAACCGGTGGCGGCGCAGGCCATAGGCCAGTACGTGCGCGCGGGACGCGCCGGGGCGGTCATCGTCGGTTCGCATGTGCCGCGGACTACGCGCCAGCTTGAAGCCTTATTGCGCGAACCGGGCACTATTGCGCTGGAGGTGGATGTGGCACGTATTTCCGCCGAACGTGAGACCTTATTGAACAGGCTGCTGGAGCAGGCAGAGCAAGCGCATCGCGCCGGCGAAACTCCGGTAATTTACACCAGTCGCCACGAGCTTGGTTTCGCCAGCCAAGGCGAGCGGCTGGACTTTGGCGCGCAGGTGTCGGTATTCCTTATGGATATCGTGCGCAATATGCCCGCTACGCTCGGCTACCTGATCTCCAAGGGTGGTATTACTTCGAACGACGTCTTGAGCAGCGGCCTGGCCCTGCGTACGGCGCGCCTGCTGGGGCAGGTTCTTCCCGGTGTGTCGGTGGTGCGGACGCCGCCGGACCATGCGCGTTTCCCCGAGCTGCCCGTGGTTATTTTTCCCGGTAACGTGGGCGATGACTCGGCGCTCGCTGAAGTTTACCGGCGTTTAAATCGCGCGCCGGATGCCCGCAGTCACGTGAGTCGGCACGCCTGATTTTATTCCTGGAATGTGCGCTATCGTTAAATAGCGCACACCGCTATCCGAGGCATAAGCCGCACGGAGAAGGAGAAAATACTACGCACTATTTACCAGTTGGATCGGAATGGTACTTAAGGCAGTTCCCTATTCAATGTAGGGTGGGTGGAGGCACGCAGTATGTGCCGTAACCCACCAGGCGTGCCGTCAGGCACTCCTTAAAAAGGCGTTGTGTTGCGACACAAGCTTGGTGGGTTACGCAAAAAACGCTCACCCACCCTACATTTAACATTTAGGCTTGAGTAAGTGTCATTCCAGTCGAATCGATAAGTACCGAGAATTGCGCAGCACCACACTAGGCCCTATTATGTGCGCGCCGGTTCATATCACTTAAAGGATATCTGAATACTCAAGGCCCATGACCGTAGACCCAACTTCATCTATACATGCCGGCAACCCGCTGGACAAATCCGCCCTGATCGCGGCGCTGCGCGCCATCGTCGACGACGACGATGCCGTCTATGACGACAACGAGGACATGCGGCCGTATGAATGCGATGGCCTGTCCGCGTATCGCCAGCTGCCGCTGGTGGTGGTGTTGCCGCGCACCGTGGAGCAGGTGCAGGCCATTATGCGTCTGTGCCGGCGTTTGCACGTGCCGGTGGTGGCGCGCGGCGCCGGTACCGGACTTTCCGGCGGCGCATTACCAGTAGCCCATGGTGTCCTGCTGAGCTTGGCCAAGTTCATGTCCATTTTGCACATCGACCCGCACCAGCGCAGCGCCGTGGTGCAACCCGGTGTGCGCAACCTAGCCATTACTCAGGCGGTGGCCGCGCACGGCTTATATTACGCCCCCGATCCTTCGTCGCAGATTGCCTGCACCATAGGCGGTAACGTGGCGGAGAACTCCGGTGGCGTACATTGCCTGAAGTACGGCCTCACCCTGCACAATGTATTACAGGTGAAAATTGTTACTGTTGACGGTGATCTCCTTACCCTGGGCAGCGCCGCCTTGGATACCCAGGGCTATGACCTGCTGGCATTGATCCACGGTTCCGAAGGTATGCTGGGTATTATTGTCGAAGTCACGGTCAAGCTCACGTGTGCGCCGCAGCGCGCCCAGGTGGTATTAGCCGCATTCGACAGCGTGGATAAGGCAGGAGCCGCAGTGGGTGCAGTAATCGCCGCCGGCATCATCCCCGCCGGTCTGGAAATGATGGACCAACTCGCCATCCAGGCGGCGGAGGATTTTGTGCACGCCGGTTATCCTACCAATGCCATGGCGATATTGCTGTGCGAGTTGGATGGCACTAACGAGGAAGTGGCTGAGCATATACTCGCGGTGCGCGAGGTGATGCAGCGCTGTGGCGCCACCGAGGTGCGCACCGCAGTCGACGAGGCCGAACGCCTGCGTTTTTGGGCCGGGCGCAAGGCAGCGTTCCCCGCGGTCGGACGCCTAGCACCGGATTATTATTGTATGGACGGCACCATACCGCGCAAGCACCTGCCCGAGGTGTTGCAGCGCATACGCGCCTTGTCCGAGGAATTCGGCCTGCGGGTCGCCAATGTATTCCACGCCGGCGACGGCAATTTGCATCCGCTGATACTGTACGATGCCAACCGGCCCGGCGAACTGGCGCGCGCCGAGGATTTCGGCGGACGCATATTGGAGCTGTGCGTCGCCATGGGTGGGAGCATCACTGGTGAACACGGCGTCGGCATCGAGAAAATTAATCAGATGTGCGTGCAGTTTACACAAGCAGAGCTAGCGCAGTTTCATGCGCTCAAATATGCGTTCGATCCCGAGGGTCTGCTCAATCCGGGTAAGGCGGTACCGGCGCCGCGCCGTTGTTCCGAATACCGCGCCCTGCCTTTGAACCACAGTCGTGCCGGTGCATGACGCCCGTGGCGATGCCTATGCAAGATATTTCACAGAAACTCCAAGATGCAGTGATCACGGCCGCGGCCGCTCGCCGGCCTATTAATATAGTCGGTGGCAACAGCAAACAATTTCTTGGGCGCATCGCCGGCGGTGAACCGCTGGCGGTAAGTGCCCACAGCGGCATCGTCAATTACGAACCGGTGGAATTAGTAATTACCGCGCGCGCCGGTACATCCATGCGCGATCTAGAGGCCGCTTTGTCGGCGGCGGGACAAATGCTGCCGTTCGAGCCGCCGCACTTCGGCGACCATGCCACCTTGGGCGGGACCATCGCCTGTGGATTATCCGGACCGCGGCGGCCCTACGCCGGTGCTGCACGCGACTACGTGCTTGGCGTCAGGCTCATTAATGGTCGCGGTGAAATTCTAAAATTCGGCGGGGAGGTAATGAAAAATGTGGCCGGCTACGATGTGTCGCGCCTCATGACCGGGGCCATGGGGACCTTGGGAATTTTGCTCGACGTCAGTCTCAAGGTGTTGCCGCGGCCGCATGCCGAGTTGACCCTGGTGCAGCAGCGCCCGCCGGCCGCAGCCCTGGGCATTATGCAGGAGCTGGCCATGCGCCCCCTGCCTTTGTCGGCCATGTGTTACGACGGCGATCAGTTGTATCTGCGTTTGAGCGGCGCCGCCACGGCGGTGGACAGCGCGCGCCGGCACATCGGCGGCGACTTGCTCAATAATGGCCCGGACTTGTGGCAACGGGTGCGCGAACAACGCCATGCCTTTTTTCAAGGCCCGGCACCCCTGTGGCGCGTATCGCTGCCGGCGGGTGCGCCGGCCCTGGACCTGGCAGGCAAATGGTTTTTAGATTGGGGTGGGGCGCAGCGCTGGCTCAAGGGCGAAGCGCAGCCGCATCTATTACGCGCCAATGTCGCCGCCGCGGGCGGCCATGCCACCTTGTATCGCGGGGCGGACCGGGCGGGGGAGGTATTCCATCCCTTGCCTGCGGGACTAATGCCGCTGCATAGGAATATAAAACAGGCGTTCGATCCCCACGGCATACTCAACCCAGGACGCATATATAAGGAATGGTAACCCCCCATGCAAACCACCTTAATCGATGCTATTAAACACACGCCCCTGGGCATAGAAGCCGATGCCATACTGCGCAGCTGTGTGCATTGCGGTTTTTGCACCGCCACTTGCCCCACCTATCAATTATTGGGCGATGAACTCGATGGGCCGCGGGGGCGTATCTATCTCATCAAACTGGTGCTCGAAGGCCACACGGCCAGCCGCAAGACTCAAACCCATTTGGATCGATGCCTGAGCTGTCGCGCGTGTGAAACCACCTGTCCCTCGGGGGTGCGTTATGGGCGCTTGCTGGAAATCGGGCGCGGACTGGTAGACGTACAAGTAAAACGTCCGTTACGCCAGGTCTTGCTCCACCTGCTATTGCGCAAGGTGTTGCCCTATCCCCGGCGCTTTGCGCCGCTGTTGCGTCTGGGCCAGTGGGCGCGACCGTGGCTGCCGGCGCCACTGCGACGCAAGGTCCCGCCGCGCCAGACAGCCACGCCGTGGCCCCACGTCCGTCATCAACGCCGCATGCTGGTCATGCCGGGCTGTGTGCAATCCGCCGCCACGCCCAATACCAATGCCGCCGCCGCCCGCGTGCTCGATCGTCTGGGTATCTCGCTCATCAGTGCCGGCGGTTGTTGCGGCGCCGTGAGTTATCACCTCACGGCCCACGCCGAAGGCCTGGCGTTCATGCGCCGTAACATCGACGCTTGGTGGCCGCACGTGCAGGCCGGTGCCGAGGCCATCGTCATGACCGCCAGCGGCTGCGGCGCCCAAGTTAAGGATTATGGCGAGTTACTCAAAGACGATCCGCACTATGCGCACAA
>JANOTM010000030.1:0-1748 GCA_031416355.1 Gammaproteobacteria bacterium | reverse complement strand
GTTAACAAGGCCAAGTAATCTCGCGGCAGTAAATCGTTTAAAAAAGCGGCCGCAGGGCCGCTTTTTTTATGCCTCTTTCTTGGCATATGCTATGTGACTTATGGGGTTTTGCTGCCGAGCTGCTCCAGCATTTCATTGGCGGCTTGACGAACGTAGGCAACTTCGTCCATGAGGGCCTGCCGCAGAAGATGGGTGGCGACCTGCCCGCCGACATCGCCCAATGCATCCACCGCCTGCTCCCGGACGCGCGGATCGCCGTCGCGTAACGCGACGGCCAAGGCCTGGGCAGCATCGGTGCCCCCGATTTCGGCCAAAGATATGATCGCAGCTTCCCGCACCTCCGCATTGTTGTCGGCCAGGGCCTGGCTAAGGGGCGCCACGGCACTCGCGTGGCCGCGTTTGCCCAACGCCATCGCCGCTTGTTCTCTATCCTCGACATTGCCGTTGCTTAAGATTGATCCCCATCTCGATACGTCGATACTGGGATCGTGTCGAAAGAACCCGTCCCCGCCCGCAATCGCCGGGACCGCGTATGGAGCCGCATACTTTTCGTCTCCCTGGGGTAGTATCCATAGCGTCTCGGCACGTGTCCCGGTGGCCAGCCGTCTTCCGGGTCCAGCCGGCGCGTACTTCAATGCATAACTTCGGTTGCCTAGGATTCTACGCAATCCCTGGGTCAGGGTGAGGCCCTGAAATTCCATGCTGAGTCTCTGCTCCAGCGTTCCATACCGCACTACGGCAAAGCCGCACTGGCGGGCGGCCGCGTTCAAAAGTTCGCCCAAGGCAAGGTCTTGCACCTTAACGCTCAAGAATCCATGGTCACATCGAACCGTGTTGGACGTGCTGGCGGTTGCCGGCAACGCCATGGGAAAACTCAACATAAGCCCCATCAGATGGCGGTGGTAGCGCCTCACTAGCATGAGCGCGATCTTCATTTTGCCTGTCTCCAGTATCTCGAGCCCAAAGATTAGCGCGCCAACCTGACCGCAGGATTTTCCCAACATGAGCATTTGGCAATATTGGACGCAAACCCGTTGCCGAACGTAGACAAGGTATATATCAAGTGCTAAAAGTGATGCACCGGCAGCGCGCGATTCGGATACGAGTACACATTAAATATGTTAGGGCGCTTGCAACCACCGAAAAATCAAAGGTAACCACGCAACGATGCGCCTATTGATCATTGAAGATGATGACAAAATAGTTTCCTTCATCGGCAAGGGCTTAAAGGAGGCCGGGTTTGTCGTGATGCACGCCGGTGACGGCCACAGCGGGCTACAGATGGCGCTCGCGGCATCTTACGACGCCGCCGTCATCGATATCATGCTCCCCGGCATGGACGGACTTGCGGTCATCGAGGAGCTGCGCCGACGACGGGTGCGTCTACCGGTCATCATACTCAGCGCCAAACGCTCGGTCGACGAGCGCGTGCAAGGCCTGCAGGCCGGCGGTGACGACTACCTCACCAAGCCGTTCGCCTTTTCCGAATTATTGGCACGCATACACGCCTTGATTCGGCGCGCCACCAACGCGCCGGAACCGACCGCGATCACGGTGGGCGATCTGCATATCGACCTGCTCGGACGCGTGGTGACGCGCGCCGGCCGGGAAATCGACCTGCAGCCGCGCGAGTTTGGCGTGCTCGAGTATCTGGCGCGCAACGCCGGCCGGGTGATTTCCAAGACCATGATTATGGAACACGTCTGGGACTACAACTTCGATCCGCAGACCAACGTCGTGGAGTCGCG
>JANOTM010000029.1:0-12368 GCA_031416355.1 Gammaproteobacteria bacterium | reverse complement strand
ACACAGTCCCTTCTCCCTCCGGGAGAAGGACACGACGGCATGGATGCCGGAGGTAGGGCAATGCAGGGAGCAATTGCCGAGGATGAGGGCCGGTTTTGCCGTGGTTTGCCCTCACCCCGGCCCTCTCCCGGAGGGAGAGGGAGAAAAGCGGTACGCACTATTTAGTGGTCGGGTCAGTAAGTGCTGTGCTTGGGGTATAACCGTTAGAATTCGGCTTGTGCAGACTTTCCTTGCCCCATACTAGTGGTATTAATTCATACTGATCAGGCGGAATGCACTTATGGGTACAGCCGTGAAAAAGACTATCTCCCTACCACCGGCATTGGCCAAAGAAGCCGAAGAGATGGCGCGCACCGTGGGCAAGACCCTGAGCGCCGTGATTCAGGACGTCCTGCGCGCCGCCCGCGCCACGCGCCTTAAAACCGAGCTACGCAACATTCAAGGCCATTGGCGCCGCAAGGCCAAGGAAAAGGGAGTGCTTACTGATAAGGGCCTTGAGCGCTACCTCGGCAAGTGAGGGCGGTTCTCGATACCAACATCTTCGTCTCCGCCTTGGCCCTGCCGGGCGGGCAGGCAGAGAAGGCGGTATTCGGTGCCGTGGAGGGGCGCTTTGAGCTTGCGATCTCCAAGCCGATCATACTCGAAATGCTCGATGTTCTGGCGCGGAAGTTCGATCACGATGCCGAACAGTTGGCACGCACTGCGGTTTTTTTATCCGAACTCGGGGATGTGGTCCACCCACGCAAGACGATTCGAGTTCTACGGGATGAGCCGGACAACCGCATACTCGAGCGTGCGCTGACAGCCATGCGGAAGTAATTGTAACAGGCGATCGGGCAATGCTCGAGCTTGGCGAATTTCAGGGGATGCACCTGATGACGCTGCGGGAGTTCTTGAGGACGATAGTCTGAGAGTAGCCTGGTATTGGTGGGGCCAGCAGCCCGAGCGCGCGGAAGATTGCTAGGGGTTTCTTTACCCCATGACAATGCGATTGCGCCCTAGGCGTTTTGCTTCATAGAGGGCCTTATCGGCGGCTTGCGTGAGATCGATCGCGTCCGGATAAGCGGGGAAGGTAGCGATACCGCCGCTAAAGGTAACACTGAACGTCTTGTCGGCGGCAAGTTGCGGCATATTTTCAAATACGGTGCGTAATTCGTCCATAACCGCCATCGCATGGGCGCCATCGACGTCGGTTAACACAACGGCGAACTCTTCACCGCCGTAACGACCGATAACATCCGTACCCCGCAGGCGTCGTTGTAGCAGCCGTGCCAGGTTTTTAATAACCTGGTCGCCGGTCACATGGCCATATCGGTCATTTACCGATTTAAAATGGTCTATATCAAGTATGCCAAACGCCAGCGACGCACCTTTGCGCCGGGCACGCAATATCTCAAGCTCCAATTGTTCTTTAATGGCAACGTGATTCAATAATTTTGTGAGGCTATCCCGAATCATAAAGCTACGCAGAACGCGTGCGCGTTGGGCGCGGTGGGTGACCGCGGCAATTAGGTGCGCGGGAGCGATGGGTTTTACCAGAAAATCGTCCGCCCCCAGGCTCATCGCGGCAAGCTGTTTTTCGAGATTCACCTCGCCGGATAGAAACACGATGGGCACGCCGACGTAATCTTGTTTTTGTCGGATGACGGTGGCGAGTTCAAGACCGTCGCATTTAGGCATGTAGAGGTCCAAGAGAATCAAGTCCGGTCGGAATTCAATCAAGGCGGCGATAACCTGGGCCGTTTGGGTAACAATCTGTGTACGCATCCCAGTCTGTTGCAGTATCGAGGCATGATGCTGAGCACCCAGAGAACTGTCATCGATCACCAATATACGGAACGGTTGGGCGGTGGACAGCGTGGTAAGCTGGTCGAGCTTATTAATTAAAAGATTTACGTCGAGCGGAAGCGTGAAGTAGGCATCACCCCCCGCGCGTACCGCGTGTAGACGCGCGTCGAGGTCGGTACGTGTCGAGATAAACAGGAGAGCGGCAGACGCGGCATGAATACTTTGCAAGTGAGTGGCGGTACTCGTGAGGGTTTCAGTAACATAGGTTATATCCAGCAACACCGCGCACGGCGACACCTTGTGGATCGTGTGCGACATTTCGTCGAGTGTCGCGAAAATATGCACGCAGTAACCGAAAGGATGTATCTGACGCGCCACCTCGGCTGCCGCCCGGAGGTTAGCCATGATCAAGAATAGGGGCCGGTCGTGTTCGCCAGGCGTTGGGGGCAACGATCTTGGCTTCGAAGGCAAGCCATCCAAGGCGAATTTTAACGCCCTCACGCTGGCGCCCATCTGCGATTTTTGTTCCGGCGTCGCCTCGATACCGCTTTTCAGGAACGGCTCAAGAAACTGTTCGCACGCGCAGGCGCTGTCAACCACGAGACTTAAACCGAAGACCGCCCCCGAGCTTGCGAGCGTGCGCAGTAAAGATTGCAGGGTCTGCAAGTTTTCTTGCTGCCACGGGGCATCCTGCAGCAGGCACCAGGCACCCTCGATTTCATCAATTTTTTCCGCGAAGCGCTGGAGCAGGAAATGCTTCGGATCGGCTGCGTCCATCATGTTAGTATCCAGGGTACGTGAGTAGGTTTATGGGCGACAACAATGGGTTTGCTAGCGCGTATAGCGGATAATTTCCGCAGGGATGTCGGCTAACGCCAATGATTTGACCACCGCCCCGTGTATTACCGCCTCTTTGGGCATGCCGTAGACCACGCAGCTCGCCTCATCTTGGGCGATGGTGTGGGCGCCGGTATCGCGCATCTCTTTCAGCCCGCGCGCGCCGTCGTCACCCATGCCCGTCATGATGATCCCGGTGGCGTTCTTCCCGGCGCTTTTCGCCACGGAACGAAACAGTACGTCGACCGAAGGACAGTGGCGATTGACCAGGGGGCCGGCGACGATTTCGACGCGATATTCCGCGCCGCGCCGCTTGAGCAGCATGTGACGCCCACCAGGGGCGATCAGCGCGCGTCCCGGCCTTACCTCATCGTCATTTTGCGCCTCGCGCACTTCTACGGCGCACAGTCCATTAAGTCGCTGTGCGAAAAGCGCCGTGAATTTCTCCGGCATGTGCTGCACGATCACGATCCCCGGCGCGTCCGCGGGAAGTACGGACAATATCGATTCTATCGCCTGCGTGCCCCCGGTGGAGGCACCTATGGCGATAATACGTTCGGTTGCCGGACTATCCTTGCGGTGGGGCGCGGTCAATACGGCGTCTGCCGTTAGCTTTGGTGAGGTACTTCTAGGGCTCGTGTCGATAAGTTTGAGATTTTTGATGTTGGCGCGCGCTGCCGCCTTGACCATGCGGATCAGATCGCTGGCGGCTTGCACCAGAAAACTATCGGCGCTGACCTGGGGTTTTGTGATGATGTCGACCGCCCCAGCGGACAAGGCCTGCATGGTAATGGCTGCGCCTTTTTCCGTATGCGAAGAACAGATCACCACGGGCGTGGGATGTTCCTTCATGATTTTTTTTAGAAAAGCGATCCCGTTCATGCGCGGCATCTCGATATCGAGCAGGATCACGTCCGGCCATTGCCGCTTCATGCGTTCCATGGCAAACAGCGGGTCGGCCACGGCCCCGAGGACTATGATATCGGAGTCCTGCCCAAGCAGCCCAGTGAGGACCTGGCGTACCACCGCCGAGTCGTCCACCACCAGCACCGTGATCTTCTTTCTCATGGGTGAAATTTCCTTGCTGCCGCTGAAAACGATTCAAAAACCCACAGCTGTGCATTAGCCCACCGTCTTGTTCCGCCGTATCCACACATGACCACTCCAGATGTCGAAAATGACATGGCGCTGACCGTTTCCGCCGGCGTCCTCGGCTTTGATTTTGAAACCGTGTTGTTCTATCAATACCCGGCCGGCCTGGACATTGCTTAATGAGATACTTTTATGTTCGCTGCGGACGGGATTAGCCGTAGGGACCTGGTCGCGGCTTTTGGTGGCGTTGCGCGGAAACATATTTCCGCCACCGAACATCTTGACTTCATATTCCTCTGGTCGAGTCTTTGCCAAACAAATTTCCCGCAGGAACAAAGTCATTACCTCATCGGCGTAGCGCCCATCCGGCGCTGCTGGGCGGCGTTCTCCGCGACTCGGCAACATGTAGTGACACATGCCGCCGATCCGTTGTTTTGGATGCCATAGTGTAATGGAGATGCACGACCCGAGTAAGGTACGGATGCGCGTGCTTTCATCGCCGAAATAAAACTCTCCCGGTTGCAGAAAAATCTCCAAAACGTGTTGGGGTTTTGTGGTCATGGATTTTTGTAAATGGACGGTGTCACGAGGCTTAATCCGTCGATAACGCCGTTCAAGCTTTCGGAATGCCCTACGATGAAACAGCCTCCAGATTTGAGTAGCGGAAGAATACGGCGCACGACAAGCTGCTTGGTTTCCATGGAAAAGTAGATCATCACGTTGCGCAGGAAGATAACGTTGAACTCGCCAATCCGCGGTAGCGGCTCGTTGAGATTGATCTGCATAAACTGCACGCGCTCGCGCAGCGCCTTGTCGATCAGAAAAGTGCCTTTTTGCCGCCCTATGCCTTTCAAGCAATATGACGTAAGGTAATGCCGTGGAATCTTGTCCGCGCGTGCCTGAGGGTAGTGTCCGGTACGCGCCTTATCGAGCACCCGCGAGCTGATATCCGAAGCCACGACTTCCCACGCACTGTTGCCCAGACAATCTGCCAGCACCATGGCAATGCTGTAGGGCTCCTCGCCCGTTGAACAGGCGGCACTCCATACCCGATAGGTGCAACCCGGCTTAACGCCAGCGGCGATATTCTGACGCAGGAAGTCGAAGTGTTTGGGTTCGCGGAAAAACTGCGTTTCGTTAGTCGTCAGCAGATCGATCGCGATCTGCATCTCCGCCGGTTCTTCGCCGCTCACCAGCAGCCGGTAATACTCGGCGTAGCTGTTTATGGCGCGCTGCCTTAGCCGGTTCGAAAGGCGTCCACAGACCAATGCCTTTTTCGCCGGCGACAGATTGATGCCGGCGGCTTGGTAAATTAGCTTCTGGAACTGGAGGAATTCCTGATCGGTAATCGGGACCGCCTCGGACAATCTCTCGATAACGCGTTGTTTCGACGTCGGTGATGTCATGGGTCCGTCTTCGGCATTAACTTGTGCCCGGAGGGGCGGCCATTTCCACCTGGCCGGTGGTAGCCACCAGCGCCATCTCTGCCATTTCTTCTATGGACAGGACATGATCCACGTTCAATATAATGACGAACTTACCCTTGACTTTACCCATGCCATCGATGAAATCGGTACGTATGCGAGCACCGAACGTCGGGGCCGGCTCGATCTCACTTTGTGGAATCTCTAATACCGCGCTCACCGCGTCCACCATCATGCCGACGTCCTGCTTCTCATCCATCGACTCAACTTCGATAATCACGATACACGTCCGCTTGGTCACGGTGGAGGTTTTTTTACCAAAACGCGCCGCCAGATCTACCACCGGCACCACGCTGCCGCGTAGGTTGATCACGCCGCGAATAAATTCCGGCATCATCGGGACCGTCGTGAGGTCGCCGTATTCGATGATCTCCTTAACGCCACTGATGCCGATGGCAAAGGTTTCACCGGCCAGCAAGAACGTCAGGTACTGGCCTTGCTCCATGTTCGCCCCGGATGGCGCTGGCTGCTTTGTTTGTGCGAGTGCGTGCATGATATTTCCCCTTTAGTATTTGGCGAATTCCCGTTCGTTCGGCGGCTCGCCGTTGACCGCGCGCGGCGCGGCGGCCAGCTTGTTTGTCAGATGATGCGCCGCCGCGGTCTTGGCCGGGGCGTTGTGAGCAGCATGTGTTTCCTTCGGTAGCCTGGCCGCGGGCGCGGTGCCGTGTGTCCCCACCTTGAAATACGCCACGGCTTGTTGCAGTTGCTGGCTTTGGCCACTCATTTCCTCGGCCGTGGCGGCCAGCTCTTCGGCGGAGGAGGCGTTGGTTTGCACCACCTGGTTCAGCTGGCTCATGGCGGTGTTGATCTGCGTCACGCCGGAAGATTGCTCCTCGGAGGACGCCGTAATCTCCTGCACCAATTCGGCGGTCTTGGCGATGGACGGCACGATTTCATCCAGTAGTTTACCGGCCTTCTCGGCCAGCGGTACGCTGCTGCCGGCAAGTTCGCTGATCTCCTGCGCCGCCACTTGGCTGCGCTCGGCGAGCTTACGTACTTCCGCTGCCACCACCGCGAAACCTTTGCCGTGTTCACCGGCGCGCGCGGCTTCGATCGCCGCGTTGAGCGCTAGAAGATTGGTTTGATAAGCAATGTCGTCGATGATGCCGATCTTGCTGGCGATCTTTTTCATCGCGGAGACCGTTTCCTTCACGGCACCGCCACCTTCGTTCGCTTCCTTGGTGGCTTTACTGGCCATGCCGTTGGTGGTTTTGGAATTCTCGGCATTCTGGTTGATGGAGGCCGTCATCTGTTCGATCGAGGCCGAGGTTTCCTCGACGCTTGCGGCCTGTTCCGAGGCGGATTGGCTCATGGATTGCGCCGTGGCGCTGACTTCCTCCGAAGCGCTGGATAAATTGTCGGCAGCGCCACGCACTTCGGCGATTATCTGCGACAGCTTCTCCACCATGCCTTTCATGGCGAACAGCAGGCTGGTCGTATCCTTGGCGCGCGTTTCGACTTTCATCGTCAGGTCGCCATCCGCCACCTTGCGCGCGATATCCGCGACGAAATCTGGTTCGCCGCCGAGCTGCTTGAGAATGCTGCGGGTGACCCACAGCGTGACCATAATGGCCAAGGCGATGGCGATGCCGGCCAGGATGAACATCAGCATGCGGGCCTCGACGTAGGCGGCTTGGGCGGCCTCGACGTCGATTTTAATGCCCGCATCTTGATAATCCACCATATCATGCAACGCTTCCAGCCACTTCTTTTGCGCCGGACGTACTTCCCGCAGGAGCACGTCGATCGTTTCTTTTTGTTTGTGCGCCTGGCCAAGCTGTATTGCCTTGTCGACAACCGATCGTGTGGTGACACGGCCCTCTCGGATTTTGGCTAGAATAGCCTTGCCCTTCTCGCTCATATCGGTGGCGGTTAATTTTTCTTCGGCGGCGTAATATTCCTTGTAGTATTCCTCGATAAGCCCTAGTTCATGCTGAATTTCAGTGGCATCGCTAAGCAAGGCTATGTTGCGAATAGCGATGGCGGTGTCGCGAACGTCGTCAACCATCGTATTGACCAGCTTTTCCTTCGCCAACCTGTTGTCAACCACGTCATCAAGACGTTCCTGTATTTGCTCCATGCGCGAAACGCTGACCCCGATCAACAAAACCATTAGTACCAGCAACAAACCGAATCCCAACCCCAAACGTACCGCTACTTTCATGTTACTGAACATGCTTCACTCCTTGGTTACCTAAGTTGCAACGTTTATCGAACCGAACCGTCCGTTAACCGGCCGCCGTCTGCGTCTCCGCGTTCACCGCCTTCTGGATCAACATCGGCACGTCCAGGATCAGCGCGACCTCGCCACCGCCGAGTATGGTAGAGCCGCTGATGCCTTTGAGATTTCCAAAAACCTTTCCCAGCGGCCGGATCACGGTCTGAAACTCACCCAGCAGTTTATCCACCACCAGCCCGGCTTTACGGCCGGCGTAGCGCACCACCACGACGTTCTCGCGACGGCCGGCCTGACCCTGTTCGCGGAACTGCTCGCGCAGCCGCAGCAGTGGCAGTACCTCACCGTGCAAGTTGACATAATCGCGGCCGGATGCCGCGATCTTGTCATCGAGCTCGACGCATTCCACCACGGTGTCGAGCGGTACCACATAAGATGCACCGCCAATGCTCATGAGAAACCCATCGATCATCGCCAATGTGAGCGGCAGGCGGATACGTACCGTCATACCCCGGCCCTCCCGGCTTTCGATTTCGGCGGTGCCGCGTAGGGCCTCGACGTTGCGCCGCACCACGTCCATGCCCACGCCGCGGCCCGAAAGACTGGTGACATTCTCCGCCGTGGAAAATCCAGGCTCGAAAATCAGATTATAAATTTCCTGATCACTCAAGGTTTGATCGGGGGCAACAAGGCCGCGTTCCAGCGCCTTTTCGAGGATTTTACCGCGATCCAGGCCGGCGCCGTCATCGCTCACCTCGATGACGATGCTGCCAGAATCGTGGAAGGCATTGAGCCGCACCGTGCCTTTTTCCGGCTTACCGGCCGCCTTGCGTCTATCGGCCGGTTCGATGCCATGATCCATGGCGTTGCGCACCAGGTGCGTCAAGGGGTCGCCGATACGTTCGATCACCGTCTTGTCCAGCTCGGTTTCCGCGCCGTCGATGACCAGATCGATTTCCTTGTTCAATTCGTGGCTGAGATCGCGCGCCACGCGCCGAAAGCGGCTGAAGACCTCGTCGATCGGCACCATGCGCAGTTGTAGCGCACCGCCGCGGATTTCGCCCACCATCTGGGATACCGTGGCCATGGCTTCCCGCAGTGTCGCATCGCCGGCGCGCTGCGCCAGCAGGGAGGCACCGGCGCTGGCGATGACCAGTTCACCGACCAGGTTGATGAGCGTATCGAGCTTGTCGGCCTGTACGTGGACGAACTTGTGCTCGCGCAGATTTTTCTGGCGGTTTTGCTTTTGTTTATCGACCGCGCCGTCCACGATTTCTCGCTGTAGCATGCCTTCTTCCACCAGAATTTGACCGATAAGTGCATGCCTTGGAGATTCTTCCTGGTACGGTGCCGCTGAAGGATCCTGTTGAATTCGCAATCCCTCAGCGAGCTCTTCCGGTGTCAGGGCGCCGCTGTTGACAAGCAATTCGCCGAGCCGCGATCCATCCTCAGGCAGCGTGCCGATAAGATCGATATACTCGGAAATCAGACTATGTGGTGGTAGAATGCGAATTTTGCTGTCCGTGCGCACGAATTCGAATACGTTGGCAATGGTTTCTTTGTCGGCATCGCTCTTGAAATCCATTTCCATCCCCAAATAGCAGGATTCGGGGTCCATCTTGGCGGCATCCGGCATACTATCGAATAGCGTAGTCACGCTGATTATTTCGCCTAGCGTTTCCAGATAACGCAGGAACGACAGCGGGTCCATACCGTCGCGTAACACGTTGGGTCCGAAGCGCAGCGAGATATGCCAGTTGTCGCTGGTGACCTTGCGCGCGCCGCCGGTGGATGTCTTGGCCAGGTGGTGCGCTGGCAATCCGCCGACCTTAGGCTCGCTCGATTTTTGTACTGGATTTATATATGTTTGAAGTTGATCGAGCAGGGCCCCGCCTTGGGTCAGCAGTTCCACGCTCGGATCGGCGCCCCGATCCGCTACACAGTCCACGAGCGCGCCGATATGATCGCCGCATGACAACAGCAGCGCGGCAAGATCGTAGTCAACAGACATCTTGCCGTTGCGAATATCCCCCAATACGCCCTCAACCACGTGCGCGAAGGCAACAATGGGTTCGAAGTCAAAAATTCCCGCCGATCCCTTGATGGTATGCACGGAACGGAACAGCGCGTCTAGCGTATCCTTGTCATCCGGCGCCGTTTCCAGTGCCAGCAGGTATTCTTCCATGCGCTTAAGAAGATCGTGTGCTTCGATGACAAAAGTCTGTCTTGCTTGTTCTAGGTTCATGTCGTTTTCTTAGTTTTTGGCTTAGATCGCGACGCGCGGACCTTCTTGCGCGTCCGGGAGATCACCACCGGGTCGCCAAAATAAGCCGCCAGGTTATACAGATCCATTATTTTCAGCACCATCGGACTGTGGGACGTCAGGTGTAATGTCTTGCCGCTTTTAACCGCTTCGCGTTTAGTGAGATACAGAACCTGAAAACCGGCGGTGTCTATTTCGCCCACTTGCGCTAGAGATATTTCAAGTTTGTCGGTGCCGACGAGATGATCGAGTAGTTGGCGTTTCAGTTCAGGGGCGGTATAAATATTTATATCGCCATCGATCAGCAATCGGCGATATCCGTTATTGGTTTCAACCTGAATCTGCATGATCGATTCTTCTGAGCTGGAAAGGTTAAGGGAGAATAAGCTTGGAAACCGCCGCGAGCATTTGCGCCGGCTTGAACGGCTTTACCACCCAGGCCTTGGCCCCGGCGATCTGGCCTTCTTGCTTCTTGGCTTCATGCCCATCGGTGGTTAGCATGATGACGGGGGTGAACTTGTGCGCTGGGAGCTGCTTTAACGCTTTGACGAAGGTAATGCCGTCCATATTTGGCATGTTGACGTCACAGATAATGAGCTGAATCTTGTTTCCATCGAGCTTGCCCAGGGCATCCATCCCGTCGCACGCCTCGATCACATGATACCCGGCACTGCTCAACGCGATGTTAACGACCTGGCGTAAGGAATCGGAGTCGTCGACTATCATGATTGTTTTTGCCATGCCGCCTCCCCAAAATAGACTACATCAGAACTGGACCCAGAATTGCGTTGAACCTCGCTATGCACGCGGCGTTGCTCCTCGGTAGAGTAGGATTGCGCCATCTTGTCCAGCCATTTCTGGATATCCTCCGGCGCCCCCTGATCTTGGTGCAACTGTTGTGCCACACACATGCGTAAGTCCTCTAAGCTGACGCGCACATGTGACAGGATCTGACTGACCCGGTCCTGAAATTGTAGGGAAACCAGCACATCCGACACTTCGTCGCGGATGCCGCCGCTCTCGCGCCGCAGAATATCGGCGGAATCCGAGAGTCGCGAGGTTGAATCGTGAAAACGTGACAACACATTTTGAATAGCGGCCTCGCATTGCAATACCGACTGCGCATCTTGTTCCGCCGAGCGCTTGGCGGCGCCGGATACGGTGGATATTGCCGCATTGATGGCACCGACTTTGTCGGCCATCTTTTTCCCGGCATCGTTGGAAAGGGCGGATAGTTTCCGTACCTCATCGGCTACTACGGTGAATCCCTTGGCCGATACCCCGGCGCGCGCGGCCTCAACCGCGGCATTAAGCGCCAGCAGTTTGATTTGCAGGGCGATAGCCGCGACGTCCGCCGCCATGTCCCGCATCTCGCTGGTATATTTCATCAGGCCAAGTATATCGGTCAGCATCGCGTCCCGGCTTTGTTGAACGGATTTCAAGGTATCGGTGACAGTCATTAGCTCGACCCGGCTTTGGTCCAGCATCGTCAGTACGCTGCCTTGGGCGCCGCCGGTCAACTCGCCCGCGGCATTTTGCGACGCCTCTACCGCCGACTCCAATTTGTTGGCGATGCCGGAAAAGCGAGTCGCTAGTGCGACGATGGCATCTTCTGTCTGTACGCGCGCGCTTTCGATTTGCCCCGAGAGTATGGGTATCGCCTGGTGATGAACTTGCTCCAATCCAATTGAGTTGACGCGGTGACGGGCCGCCACGGCGTTCATGCGGGTAAAGTGTCGGTGGGATGCCCACCAACCGGAGACTGCGGATAGACCCATCAGGAATGCGCCCGCGACCGCGTTAACGAGATTAAAATCTCCGATTGTCAGTAAAACGAAGGTCAGTACTAGGCTCAGCGCCACCGCAATCCACCAATACAATGTAAATTTTTCTTTGTGCATTCTGTGATTCTCGTTCGGGCGCCATGGTCTATGTATAGATTATGCAAAAAGACTGCCAGTTACGCTGGCGCGCGCGCTTTTTACGTGTGAGCGCTACTAAGCCTACACAAGTTATAGCTATGCGAGGACTCAATCTCGATGAGCAGAGGACGAAAAGTATTAACGGGATATCGTTTTGTAGTCATCCGATAAAGGCGACCTGGCGCGAAAACCAATAAGGACTGTCTTCATGCAATACCATGCGTATCCATTGGGTATACCTCAGGGTTGAGGCTTGTCAAGCGCATAAGAGTATTCTTATGGTTAGAAAGTAAAGCGCTCGCACACGGTTGTGACGCCTGTATTCGGCGTTCCATGAAAAATGGGTTTTTAACGGCAAGGACTGCGGGTGCATCGCTGTTCGTGGCCTTACCCTAAATTTGGAACAGTGATCTCTTGTCAAATTTCCGTCAGGTAACCAGAGGAATATTTCCGGCATACCGGAAACCGCTGTTAGAGGCGACCAGTATTATGGTCGCCACGTGAGTGCGGGGGAGGGCGGTAGTGTGGTCTTTTTGTATCCGCTCGGCATGGGGCTTCGCCGCTGCGGATGGCAATCTTACCTAGAGTTGCTCCCTAGTGCCCATCGTGGGTCCCGAGCGGTGTCAGCCCTCCCTGCTAACGTTGTATTCGCTTTTTATAGGTAATCCCTCTAGGGGGATGTGCAGCCCCGGTGCCTATTTTCTTCGATTTCCGGCTATTGGCATAGCTATTGCACTGCCTTATGGCAGCTCTCAGTCGTGAAACGGCCGCGACGTTACTAGCATAGGTAGCGTGTATTTCAGGTA
>JANOTM010000028.1:0-4056 GCA_031416355.1 Gammaproteobacteria bacterium | reverse complement strand
TTTCCTCGAATACCCGCGCGGTCTGTTCATCGCCCTGGGCGCGGCACAGGCGGGCGAAGTACATATACTTGATATGCGCCATGGATTCGCCGGCGAATGCCGACTCGATATTCTTGATGGTTACCGATTCTGTAGTTTTCATAGTGCTCACCTCGCTGGTTGATTATCACGTTGCGCCTTTGGCGCTGCGTTCGAGGTAAATACTAGGGCTTGTGCATCGATAAATCGAATTGATTGTTTATATGTAATTGATAGTTTATAACTATCACTCATCAGCCCCAGGCGGCACATCGAGGAAGCGAACACATGCAAGGCGGCAGGCCAAAATCGCTAGACGCACCGCTTCGATGGCCGCGGGCCGCGGAAAACTTTTACGCCAGGCCAGGGCCACGCGCCGGCTGGGGATGGGGGCGGAAAACGGCTTAATGGCGAGCAGGCGTTTTTCCGCCGCCGCGCCACCCACGGAACTGCACGGCAGTACCGTGATGCCGGCGCCCGAGGCGACCATGTGGCGTATGGTTTCGAGCGAGCTGCCTTCCAGGGTTCTCTGCATGCTATCGCGGGTCGCGCTGGACCGGTTCAAGGCCGGACACACCTTGAGCACCTGATCGCGGAAGCAATGGCCGCTGCCCAGCATCAGCAGGTCTTGCTCGGGCAGGTCCGCGGCCTTGATAGACTTCTTTTTTCCCCAGGCATGGCGGTTGGGTAGGGCAACGACAAATGGCTCGTCGTACACCGCTTGGGTCAGGACGCCGGCCTCGGCGAACGGCAGCGATATCACGATGACATCCAACTCGCCGTTGCGCAGGCGTACGGCTAGATCGGCGGTAAAGCTTTCCTCGATCAACAGGGACATGCGCGGCGCGTATTTGCGCAGGGTCGGTATAAGGTGGGGTAGTAGGTAGGGGCCTATGGTATAGATGGTGCCCAGGCGCAGCGCGCCGCTGAGCGGGTCTTTACCCTGGTGCGCCAGTTGTTTGATGCGCTCGACTTCTTCCAACACACGCTGGGCCTGGGCGACGATCTGTTCGCCCAGGGGCGTGACCGTGATGTCGTTCGGCCCGCGCTCGAACAGGGCGACGCCGATCTCCTCCTCCAGCTTGCGCACGGCGATGCTGAGTGTAGGCTGGCTGACAAAACACGCCTGCGCGGCGCGGCCAAAATGGCGCATGCGCGCCACGGCGACGATGTAGCGCAATTCGGTGAGGGTCATGCACGCATGATAACCGGGCGCCTGATTTCGGCAAAGTTATCACGTGCAACCGGCGCGCTCGGATGCAAATGGACCATTGGCGTATACTTAAACCTATCTATTCTTAACATAAGGGAACCTCTAAAAATTCAAATTTCCGTCATTCCCGCGAAAGCGGGAATCCAGAAGCTGCTGATTTATCATCTGTTTCAAAATTCTGGATTCCCGCTTTCGCGGGAATGACGAATTATTAGAGGTTCCCATAACGCTTTAAATAATGCCGTATAGCCGTCGCAGTAATAAGTGTAGGGTGGGCATCGCCCACCAGCGTGCGCCGACCGCAGCCATGTGTGGTGGGCGATTCACTGGAAACTGCTCCTGCGTTTCCAGTACTTCCGCCATCCATGGCGGTCGCCCACCCTACAAACCAGGCAATATGTCGCTATGTTTAGTCATCTCTAACCTAGAGCGACGATGAAAGGCAGCTCAATGTATGGTCAGCACTAGAAAATATTCCGGCATCCATCCCCAAGATAATATCGAGGTGGAGTCCTGGCTCAAGACCATCGCCGCCGGCCGTTCGGAGGCGGACATGGATTTCATTCGCCGCGCCTGCATATTCGCTGCCCACGCCCATACCGGCCAGACGCGGGTTTCCGGTGAACCGTATTTTCATCACTCCCTGGCGGCGGCCGACACCCTGGTCGAGTTGCACCTGGATCGCGAAACCATCGCCGCCGCGATACTGCATGATGTGGTAGAAGATACTAAAGTCAAACTTGAGGACATCGAGCGCGAGTTCGGGCCGCGCGTGGCGCTGCTGGTGGATGGCGTCACCAAGATGGACGTCATACAGGAATTCCAGGGCCAGGCCGCGCGCGGCGCCAAAGAGCACGCGCACGCGGAAAGCCTACGCAAAATGCTACTGGCCATGGCAGAGGACGTGGGTGTGGTGCTTATCAAGCTGGCCGATAGGCTGCACAATATGCGTACCCTGGACTCCCTGCCCGAAGACAAACAGCGGCGCATTGCGCGTGAAACCATGGATATCTTCGCGCCCTTGGCGAATCGCTTGGGGATATGGCAGATCAAATGGGAACTGGAAGACCTATCCTTCCGTTATCTGGAGCCGGCCGCTTACCGGCAGACCGCCGATATGCTCGCCGAGCGTCGCATCGATCGCGAGCAGTATATAGAGCGCTTCGTGCATATCCTGGCGGACGAACTCAAACAGGCCGGCATCGACGCCGAGATTTCCGGACGGCCCAAGCATATCTACGGCATCTGGCGCAAGATGCGGCGCAAGGGCAAGGACTTTCAGCAGATCTTCGACGTGCGCGCGGTGCGCGTGCAGGTGGCGGCGATCCGCGATTGTTACGCCGCCCTGGGTATCGTGCACACCCTGTGGCGCCACATCCCCGGTGAATTCGACGATTACATCGCTACCCCTAAGGAAAACAACTATCGCTCCATACACACCGCCGTCATCGGCCCCGACGGCAAAACCGTGGAAGTGCAAATACGCACGCACGAAATGCACCAGCTCTCGGAGCTGGGGGTGGCGGCCCACTGGCGCTATAAAGAGGGCGCGAAACAGGATACCGGCTTTGACAAGAAAATTACTTGGCTGCGCCAATTGTTGGAGTGGAAGGACGAGGTCGCCGAGGCGAGCGATTTTGTCGATCAGTTCAAGTCCGAGGTATTTAGCGAGCGCGTATACGTGTTTACGCCCAAGGGCAACATCATCGATCTGCCGCAGGGCTCCACGCCCCTAGACTTTGCCTACGGCGTCCACACCGAGGTCGGCCACCGTTGTCGCGGTGCCAAGGTCAACGGCCACATCGTGCCCCTGACGTATGCGCTCAAGACCGGCGAACGGGTAGAGGTGCTGACGGTAAAAACCGGCGGGCCGAGCCGCGACTGGTTGAGCCCGCACCTGGGTTACCTGCATACCTCGCGCGCCCGCGGCCGCGTGCAGCAGTGGTTCAAGCAACAGAATTACGACAGCAGCGTGTCCGCTGGACGTGCGAGCCTGGAGCGTGAGTTTCATCGTCTCGGCCTCACGCATATCAATCACGAAAAACTTAGTCAGCGCTTTGGTTTCGGCAAGGTCGAGGATTTTCTCGCCGCCATGGGCCGCGGCGAGATCAAAGCTACGCACATCATGGCGGCGGCGCAGGAAATCGTCGAACCCAAGACGAAAGAAACTCGACCGCCGACACACGCACGCGCCCATGCGCACGCGGGCGCTACCTCGGGCGTCACTCTCCAAGGCGTGGGCAATTTACTCACGCGCATGGGGCGCTGCTGCAATCCGGTACCGGGCGATCAGATCGTCGGCTTTATCACCCGCGGCCAGGGCATCACCGTCCACCGCAAGGATTGCCCCAACGCCTTGCGCCACCATGACGAGAACGACGAACGGCTCATGGAGGTCAACTGGGGAACGAGTACTGACAAGACTTATCCGGTGGACGTGGAGATCGTGGCGTATGAACGTTCCGGGCTGTTGCGCGATATCACCGCCCTCCTGGCCAACGAGAAGATCAATGTCATCGCCGTGAACACGCTATCCGATCCGCAACAACACACGGCACGCATGACATTGACCTTGGAGATCCCCAATATCGATACCCTCAGCCGGGTGCTGGCGCAGATCGATCAGCTTCCCAATGTCACCGAGGTGCGCCGGCGCACGCGCTAGTACCCCGTCAAATACGTTTTTCCGTATGTTCTGCTTACGACACAGAACGAAGCGTCCCTTCTCGGCAAATGCTCCCGGCTTTGCCCTACCTCCTCGGCGGCGGTTCCCGACGCCGCTCTACCTCCTCCATCCCTGGAGTCGTGCATCCATGCAGTCGTCC
>JANOTM010000027.1:0-13592 GCA_031416355.1 Gammaproteobacteria bacterium | reverse complement strand
TTCGCCGAGTCCATGTATGACCGCAGCGTGCAGGCGCGCGGTGTGGGTGAACACATGACGGTGGAGGGCGATTGAGCAGGGCATGGGGCGTACCTACAGGCGGTTGATTGCAGTACTAGTAGTAGTGCTGGTGCCCATAGTCGTCGCTTATGCCTGGTGGCGCATGGAACGCCCGCCGTTGCTGGCGGCGGTGAGTTTTTCCCAAGCGGTGTACGCCGGTGACGGCCGCTTGTTGCGCCTGTCCCTGGCGGCGGACGAACAATATCGTTTGCGGCTGCCGTTGGCGCGTTTTTCGCCGCAACTGATTCAGGCCACGCTGCTGCAGGAAGACCGGTATTTTCGCTGGCACCCCGGCGTCAACCCGGCGGCGCTGGCGCGTGGCGCCTGGCGCACCTACCTTACCGGCACGCGACGGGTGGGCGGGTCCACCCTTAGCATGCAGCTTGTGCGTATCCAGTTTGGCATAGACTCACGCAGGCTTTCCGGCAAATTGCGGCAGATACTGTACGCGCTGCGCATCGAACTGCGCTACTCCAAGGACGAAATCCTGGAGGCCTATTTGAACCGCGTCTCCTATGGCGGCAATATCCAAGGCGCGGCCGCCGCCAGTCTCATCTATTTTGGCAAGGACGTGAGCAAACTCAGTCTGGTGGAGGCGCTTACCCTGAGCGTCATCCCACAGAATCCCACCCGCCGCCGTCCGGCCGCGGACGGGTCGCCGGCGTCGGCGCAAGACGAATTGCTGGCGGCGCGCGGCCGTTTATACGCGCGCTGGCGTGCGATCGCATCCTCTGATACCGCCGAGTCCGCGGCTTTTGCCCTGCCGTTCAGCGTGCGCACGCCGGCGGCGTTGCCGTTTCTGGCGCCGCATCATGTGGATGCCATGCTGCGGGATTATCCGCGCGCAAGTGAACTGCACACGACGCTCGATCCTGCCTTGCAGGAAATCATCGAGCAGAACATCCACCGCTTCGTGGAGCGTAAGCGTGGTGTCGGCGTGCGTAACGCCGCCGCGCTACTGGTGGATCATCGAACCATGCAAGTCAAAGCGGCGGTGGGATCCGCCGGTTTTTTCGATGCAGCGATACAAGGGCAGGTTAATGGCACCCGCGCCCAGCGCTCACCCGGCTCGACGCTCAAGCCATTTATCTATGCACTCGGCATAGAGCAAGGGGTGATCCATCCCCTGAGCATGTTGAAAGACGCGCCCACCAGCTTCAGCGGCTATAATCCCGAGAACTTCGATCGTGAATTTATCGGACCGGTGCAGGCCCACGACGCGCTCATCAAAAGCCGCAACCTGCCGGCGGTATACGTGGCCACGCGTCTTGCACGGCCTAGCCTGTACGAGTTTCTGCGCGACGCCGGTGTGTCCGGTCTGCGCACCGAGGCATTTTATGGGCTTGCCCTGGTGTTGGGTGGGGCGGAAATGTCCATGGAAGAGCTGGTGCAACTGTATGCCATGCTCGCCAGCGGTGGCGTCCTCAAGTCTTTGCGCACGCTTGCGGACGCCCCTGTATCCGACGGCCGGCGCATGCTCAGCCCCGAGGCGAGTTATCTGGTGCTCGACATACTCAAGGATAACCCGCGTCCCGCCCATGGTTTGCGTGCACTATGGGCGCGCGACCCCATGCCGGTGTACTGGAAGACCGGCACTTCGTATGCGTTCCGCGATGCCTGGTCCATAGGCATCGTTGGCCCCTACGTGCTCGCGGTGTGGGTGGGAAATTTCGACGGTGCCGGCAACCCGGCCTTCGTCGGGGCGGAGGTGGCGGCACCCCTGATGTTCGATATGATCGATGCGCTGCGCGCGCGCGAACCGGAGATGCAGTCGATGCTCACACATGTTCCGACCGGGCTTGCGCAAGTGCAGGTATGCGCGGTCTCCGGGCATATTCCCGGCCGCCACTGCCGTCATACCGTGCCCACCTGGTTCATCCCGGGCAAGTCGCCGATAAAAATCTGCGAGGTGCACCGTGCCCTGACGCTGGATCTGCGCACCGGTCTGCGCGCGTGCAGCGCGGACGCACCCGGAACCCGCACCGAGGTCTACGAATTCTGGCCCTCGGACCTGCTCAACCTTTTCCGCCAGGCCGGCATCCCGCGGCGTACGCCACCGCCGGACAATCCGCGATGTTCCCTGCAGGCGCGTGCTACTCGCGGGCAGGTGCCGCAGATCACATCGCCCCAGGCGGGCCTGGTTTATACCGTGCGCGCGTCGCGCCACGGTGCCGGCGATACCATTCCCTTGCAGGCGGTGACCGACGCCGACGCGCGCGTGGTGCATTGGTTCCTCGACGAAAAATATCTCGGGCAATCCGCCAGCGGCAAGCCGCTGTTCTGGCCGGCCCAGCCGGGGAGTTATGTGGTGCGTGCGGTGGACGATCAGGGCAGATCCGGCGCACGCGATCTCAAGGTATCGGTGGTTGAATAATTACGCATATCTAATGGGCCAGTAATAAACTCCCTATTCATGAACCTGGGTCTAAGACCGTACCGATCCTCGGGAGAGACTCAAGAAGGTAAAAATACCTGGCGCTCTTGGCCTGCTGGCGGTTAATATCTTTTCTATTTGCGATGCACCGACGGCCATAGGAGCCATATGTCGATAAAGAAAACTTGCTGCGCCCGGGGGATATTCCTGCTGCTAGCGTCCTTGATTCTGCAAGGACTTGCCTTGCAGGTCCATGCCGGTGTGGGTTTTGCCAGTCCCGAAGAAGACAAAAAATCAAAAAATACATCGCCGCCCCCAGGGCGCGCGCTGATTTACATCGTCCGCAGCGATAATCCGCCGACTGAACACATTTTGCCCGTTAGCGTAGACGGCAATAAAGTCGGCGCGACCGCGGGCGGAACATTTTTGATGGTATCGGTAGCGCCGGGCACCCACTATCTGGCGTCCGGTGTTAAATCCATATCTCTGCTGGACATCAACTGTGCGGCCGGTAAGACCTATTTTGTCTCACAAAAGGTGTTGCTCGGGTTTTCGCCGGTGATGATAGAACTTGCCGTTGTGAGCCCGGTACAGGGCCGCAAGCTGGTCAACCAGAGTCGACTGGTGGGAAAACCGCCGGCCAAAGCGGCGGGTCCCGCTACACAGACTGCCAAGGGCAGTCGACCGCGCGCCGCACCATCGAAATCGACGCTATTCAACAAGCCTGGCCAGAATTTCGGAATCATCCTTAAAACCGGCAAGTATAAGCGCGACGATACCTCCGCCGCGACGCCCGAGCTTACGACAGGTAGCATCTATCAATTCATGTATGATGCCGATGCCAGTGGAGTCGTCGGCGTAGAGTTTGAATATTATTTTGGGCCCGGCTTGGCGGTGGGCGGCGAGTATTTCCGATTCCGCAACAGCTTCGTTGCCGCGAATGCAGTTAATACAACTTTCGGCAACCACAGCGTTGACACAGTACTTGTCAATTTCAAAAAGTATTTTAAACCGACGCCCATGTTCCGGCCTTTTGTGGGCGTGGGACTAGGAGTGACAACTGACTCCTTAAATGGCGACTGGGAGGGAGGCGGCATATCTTATGCGTATCAACTCGTGGCAGGCACTGAACTGCGCTGGAAATATGTCGGACTATACGTCGAATATAAACGCCTATCCATTTCCTCGGACTCCGATGTCACGGTCGGAGACGTGAGTGGCAGCGGCGTGCTTACCGGACTGAAAATCGCATTTTGAATCTCGCCGGTATGGGCCGCATGGCGTCACCCCTTCCAGTTTAGGATACAAATTGTTCACATTTTTACTACAGGACGCTCACGTCCACTGTCTTAGGCTGTCTACTCCTTGCAACGTACATCCACAGGAGTAGACCAACATGAATAGAATAGTCCAAACACAGTTTGCCGCGCTCGCACTCGTCACGCTTATGACACAGCCCGCCGTCGCCAAGGACCAGCGCTGTACCAGCTATTCCGATTTTTCCGTGCTGAGCATGCGGCTCGAACAAAACGCCACGGATGGTGACAGCGAGGTTGTCCTTTTCGCCAAGGGCCAGGACGATGGACTTAAACGCCTGCTAATCCTTGCGCCCAATGGCCAGCGCATAGCCGACTTCGTGGGTAATAGGTACGGGATCGGCATTCGGGAATTCAACCTCGAATCCGCGGAGCCGCGCGATCTCAGCGCGGTCCTCGCTTCCTTTCCGGAGGGCAATTACTCCTTCTTCGGCAGGAGTGTTATCGGGGAATGTCTAAAGGGCTCGGCATTTCTATCCCATCAGGTGGCGCCGGCTACCGTACTTTTGTCGCCGAGGCAGGATCAAATCGTATCGATCGATCAACTGGTCCTGAACTGGGAGGCCGTTGCGAATGCCGAACGATACGTGGTCGAGCTAAACAACGAGAACACGGGAAGTAAATTTACTTTCGAAATATTACCGCCCAATACCAGCCTTGCGATTCCGGCGCACATGCTGAAGTCGGGTTCACTCTACCAGTACGTGGTCGGTGTCAAGACTGACAAAGGCAACCTCACGTCCGTGGAGTTAAGTTTTTCCATTGCACCTTGAGCCGCATAACCACGAAGCGGCTGTTGCTAGCGGATCGAAGGCGTCCGGGGCCGGGAGCTCCGGACGTACCCACCGCGGTAAATTCTGGAAAAATACAGGTTTCCAGGGGTGTCCTTAGAGGGGCATGTAATAGTGCCAGCGGTCCCTATTTATAAACTACATATTGCGTTAAATATTTTCTCAATCCTCTCCCAGATTGGCCAGGATATTGGTAAGCTGGCAGGCCGTAATTATCAGCCACCTACCGGAAACGGCCCCATGGGTAACTCGTTAAAAGACCAATTTCTTAAAGCCGGCCTGGTTGACGCCAACCGGGCTAAAACGGCGAAGCCGGACCGGCCTAAAAATAGTATACAGAATCGGCGCAAAGGTTCCGCCGGCGTCGATGCGGCCAAAATGGCAGCGCAGCAAGCGCAAGCCCAGGCCATCGAACGCGATCGTCAATTGAATTTGAGAAATAAAGAGGCGGCAGAGAAAAAGGCCCTGGCGGCACAACTCAAACAACTCATCGAGACCAACCGCCTACCTAAAGGCGAGGGCGACGTGGCCTTTCAGTTCGCCCACCGCAACAAAATACAAAGGCTCTTTGTGACCGCAGCCATGCACAAGCAGATCGTGGCCGGTAGCTTGGCAATTGTTATACTCGGAAAACACTACGAAATCGTGCCATCCGACGTGGCCGAGAAAATACGCGCGCGTCATGATGGCTGGGTGGTTTTATACAACGATCCGCAACAAACAAAAGAGCATGATCGGGACCCCGAGGCGGACTATCCGGTTCCCGATGATTTGATGTGGTAGTAAGTTGTAGAAAAGATTGCAATCGTGTGAAAAAAAAGAGCCCCGGTTGCCGGGGCTCTCTGTTATCAACTATAGATATTATTGCTGTTCGAGTGGCTGCGTTTGTATCTGCGCCTGCTTGGCTTTTTCCACATACATTTGGTATTGGGGTATGGCGATCGCGGCGAGTATGCCTATGAGTATGAAGAAGACGGGGATGAGCCAGGCGGTGAGCACCACGCCGCCGCTATTGGGGGGCGGGGGACTGCCGAAGCGATTAACTTCTTTTGTTCCCGGCGCAAAGATCAGATAGAAAGAAAAGAACGCGCCAACCAGAGGGATGAGCATTACCAAATAGAGCCAGCCAGATTTGTCCAGGTCGTGTAAACGCTGAATTCCGAAGAGTACACTGACCACCATTAAGCCAATAATTCCTGCGATGTAAACCGCCATTGCGGCAGTGGTACCGACGACAGTGGCGATAATGCCCATTAATGCCACTAGAACAAGTATACCCGCCATCAGGAATCCAAAAGAATATGCCAGGTATCTCACCCGCCCTATGCGGCCACGGGCAGAAAATATTTTTACATCGCCATGGGCGGCTTGTTTGTCACGGACCGCGGCTCGCGGGGGGTTGTAGGGTGTATTCGCAGTCATGTATTATTCCTCGTTATGTAGATATTTTTTGGATTACAAAAATCTGCTGTTGCACGCCATTGAGTATAGACGCGATTTTTAATATTTTATTTCTTGTGATTCAATAACCTACAATTTACCGCCGGCCTTAATATCCAAATATTCATTGACCAGAGATACCGACAGGTTATGCGGGATTACGTCCAGGCACAGCACGCCGCTGGCCTTGAGTCCATCCAGGGCCTGCCGGCGTAGTTGCATGTATTCCCGGGTGGCGGCGTGGCGCAGGGCTTGATCGAAATCTCTGATCTCGTAATCCAGCTCCCTGTCCAAGGCCTGCTCGCGCATACTGGCCACCAGCACCAGGTGTTTTTGCCGCAATAAATGAATCGCCGGCAACAAATCGCTGTTGTCTTCGTCACGCAGATTGGTGATGAGCATCACCAAGCAGCGTTTTTTTTGCCGGAGGAGCAGGCGCGTCGCGGCGGCCGCGTAATCTGGCGCTTGCGACGTGGGCTGTAGATCGTACAGGGTGTTGAACAAATGGTTGATGCGACTGCTCCCCTTAACCGGCTTTAACCAGCGTTCGTCTCCACTGAAGCTGCCGAAGCCGACGGCGTCGCCTTGACGCAGGGCGACGTATGCCACCAGTAATATGGCATTCAGGCTGTGATCGAAATGGGATAGATCGCCGTCGCGTGCCAGCATGCGGTGCCCGCAATCCAGAAGAAAAATAATTTCCTGATCGCGCTCCTCCTGGTATTCGCGCGAGATGAGTTTGCGCAGGCGCGCGCTGGATTTCCAGTCCACTTGTCGCAGGGCATCGCCCTGGCGGTATTCGCGCAGCTGATGGAAATCCTGGCCCTCCCCGCGGCGGCGTTGTCTACGTATTCCCATCTGGCTCAGCCGGCTGTCCGCCGCTAGTAATGTATATTTAGCGACCGCGGCAAAATTTGGATAGACGCGTATGGTTTCAGGCAAAGGGATACGTAAGCTACGCCACCACAGGCCGAACGCCGACCGAATGCGCAGCTGCACATGAGAAAATTCCATTTCACCACGCTCCACCGGACGGACCTGGTACACCACGTCGGCCCATAGGCCCGGTGTAACAGTGACGGTTTGTGGCAGGCCGGTGACCTGCATGGTCATCGGATAGTGGTCGTAAACCGATACAGTCAGTGTTTTTGTGGTGAAATGCTGGAGGCGTAAATGTACGGATTCATTGACACCCAACGCCAAGGAACTGGGTAGTTTGCGTTGCACGCTGGGAGCGGATACCCGCAATGCCATGATGCCGTCCACGACCATAAGTCCGGCGGCCAATCCCAGCGTGCCCCACCAAAACGGTGTGGCACCCGGGTACAGCGCCGGTATTAGGCCCGCCGCAAAGAACAGGCCGCTTAAGTTAAGAAGGCGCGCCGCGGGTATCATTGGCGCGGGGCATCCACCTTGTCTAGTAGGGCGTGCAACACCTGGTCCGGGCCGCTGCCCTCCAATTCCAGCTCGGGCGACAGTAGAATACGGTGGCGTAACGCCGGCAGGGCCACTGCCTTGATGTCGTCCGGTGAAACAAAATCCCGACCTGCCAATATAGCCGCGGCGCGGGCGGCCCGGATTAGGGAGATGCCCCCGCGTGGACCGGCGCCGACGTTGATGCCGGTCCATGCGCGCGTGGCGCGCACGATACGCACGGCGTAATCGTTTACCTGGCGGTCCACGCGCAGGCGCGCCGTGAGCCGTTGCATGCTGATGATGTTTTCCGGTTTGGCAATGGTAGCGACCTGGCTGACATCCAGGCTGTCGCCAATTTGCCCGCTGGTCACGTGCGCGACCAGGTCTTGTTCTTCCCGTTCCGTGGGATATTCGATCAGGATCTTCAACAAGAAACGATCGAGCTGCGCTTCCGGCAGGGGATAGGTGCCTTCTTGCTCCAGGGGATTCTGTGTCGCCAGGGTCATGAAGGGCCGCGGAACCTCCAGCGCCTTGCCTTCTATGGTTACCTGGGCCTCTTGCATGACTTCCAGTAACGCCGATTGGGTCTTGGCCGGCGCGCGATTGATTTCATCCGCCAGTAGAAGGTTGGTAAATATCGGCCCCTTGCGCAGGGTGAACTGGGAATTCTTCATATCGTAAATGACGTGTCCGGTGACGTCGGTGGGCATTAAATCCGGCGTGAACTGGATACGGCCAAAATGACCATCGAAGCAGCGTGCCAGTGCCCGCACCAATAAGGTTTTGCCTAAGCCCGGCACGCCCTCGATCAGCACGTGGCCGGCGGCAAACAAGCCGATTAATACCTGGTCGATCACCGCTTTTTGGCCGACCACGACTTTGGAAATCTCGGCATGCAGACGCGTTGCCAGTTTGTACGCTTGCTGCAGTTGTTCGTCCGTAAGTAGAGGTGTGGCGTCGCCGGGCATAGTATTAATGGGGTTCATAGTTTTTTCCTGATGTTTTCGAGCTGACGTATGAGGTGGGTAAAATCCTGGCGTTTGTGGGGCGCGTGATCTTGCAGCAATAACTGTACTTCCTTGGATTCAAGTGCGGTCAGGGTGGCGATATGATGGATTTTTTCCGCGTCCGACATGCTCACCCACGCTGGATGGCGACGCGCGGCGGTGGTGTTTAATTCATCGCGTACTGCGCTTAACAGGCGTTTCTGCTTTTGGTGTTGCCATAGGAAGCGACCGGATGCCTCGATATGTTCCAGGATGCGCCGTCGTGCCGGTGCCGGCTCTACGACCAGCGGACCAAACCTTGGGCCGCGCGACCATAACCAAAGTATGAGAAATATAAAACTGGCCGTGACCAGCTCCGGTGCCTGCTGCCACAGCCACTTCCACAATGGCGGCATGTCGTTGTCCGTCACCAGCCACACTTTGCCATGGCCCCGGGACAGGTGCCAAAGAAACAAGGCGTGGTCGTGGTCGCCTATGGCACGGAACAGGAGAACGCTAAGATCAGCAGCGACCACCACGCTGCCCTTACCCAATTCGCGACTGATAAGGGCAATGCCGCCGGCGTGGCTCGCCACCGTATCGGTGGCCATCGCGCCTGTCAAAACTATACGTGGGGTGAACTTAACCCGCAGCGGTTTATCAGCATCCGAGAACCGGACCTCGGTATAGGCATAATCGCCGGTGGCGGTGTCGCTGTCGGTATCTTTATTTTCTTCGCTACTGGCATGAGTATCTTCATCGGTGCTGGTATTATTATCCGTCTCCGTTTCCGCACCCACATCGGCGTCCGTATTAGTATCGAAATCGTCCTCGATGTCGGCATCTGTATCGGTACAGCTATCCGCGTCTTGATCGGTATGGGCCAATGCCAGCCCCAGCGCTTTCAGCAAGGGATCGCGCACCGGTGGACCAGCATAAGCCCCTGGCTTCACTTTTTCTGTGAAGTGCGGCACCGTAACGATCAATCTGCCGCCGTGCTTCACCCATTCCAGCAGGCCTTGGGTCCGTTCCTGCCCCAGGGTCTGTCTATCGCTGGTAATGATCAACACGTCATCCGCCGCCGGAGCGCTTAGCATATGGTTAGTATCGATGAGTCGCTCGGCCGATAGCCCCATACGCTTTAAATAACGCTCCGCCGCCAGTAACGGATAGCGTTTAGCCTCACCGTGCAGGCCGATAGGCATTTCTACTTCGCGCTTTTCCAGATGCTGCGCCAGCCAGTAGCCCGGCGCAGCGAGCACGAGCAGGATCGCAACCATAATAATGACGGCCTTGCGACTCATGCAGGGCCAGGCCGCGCGAAATGTTGCGGCCAGTCGCTAAACAAGTGCTGCGCTTGATCATCACCGGGTTGACGGTGACCATACGCCAGGGTTTTCCATACCTGGGTCAACCTCGACAAATAATCAACGCGCACAGGGAGAATATTTGCGCTACGTGCACACGTTACTACGTCGGACTCCGTCATGGCGCTGTTCAGTGCCAGGGCGTCATGATTGACCAGATGACTCAGGCTACCCCGGTATAGGAGGCTGAGCGCCTCGCGCTGTTTGCCTTGTTGCCATAGGCTGCGTGCCGCATCGGCCACGTTACTGGGCAATGACTCCGGCTGTATATCCATGCCAAACAAAGCGGTCGGTGTTTCGATGGCACGCGGTTTTTTGCGGATGTAGGCATCCAGCCATAGCCGGCGGTTGATAATGAGGTAAAGCACGATACCGAGCACCAGCACAATCAAGATTAACTTAAGGCCCGCAGCAACAATTTTTTGCAGCGTTGCAAATGCCGATAGATCGGTGTCGTTTTTGTTCTTGTTCTTCCATTTCCACTCCGGTATCCAGGTGGTAATGGTTTTGGTGATAGAAAAATCTTTGTGCGCCAATATTTCATCGATAGCGCGCTTGGATTCATCTGCCGTCGGCGGCGTCTGTGCTGTCGGCTGCGCGTGCGCTGAGTCCACCGGGCCGAGCATGAATACGGCCACCAGTACTAGCGCCGCGGTTGCGCCGGCAGTACTGAGGCGCTGCGCCAGCCGGCGGAAACGGATTTCAATATCCCAGGCCTCGAGTTGGGTGCGCCGTTGGATATACAGCATGAAACCGGCCGCGACGTAGAACGGCTCCACTATCGCGATCGCCAAAAGGTACAGGCAATTGGAGACGACTTCTATCCAATAGGGAGGCGCATCGGAAAAGAAGGGCGCCAAGGCGCTGATTTCGGTGTCCTGCGGCAGAAACATATATATCAGTCCATACAGGCCCAATGTAATACTTGTTTCGATATGCACGCACACTATGGTTAACCACACCGCTTGTGCCGACGCCGAGCCCGTCAGCACACGCACGCGTTCGCGCCGCGCTGCGCCGCGCAGGTCTTCCAGTTGCCACACCGGCAGGAGAAAACTGCGGCGCGGAGACAGGCGCAGGTAAGTGAGTTGCGCGATCAAACCATTGCTGAGTATGCCCCGCAGATTATTGATAGTTTCGCGCACTGTGGGTGTTTGCCCGAACAATGCCCGACTGAGCACATATAAGAGTATGCGGTCATACAAGGGCTTCAGCCACCATACGATGGCTACCGCCACCCATAGGTGCTCACTGAGAAATATGTTGAGCACTATGAACAGCGGCAGCAGGATCATAAGCCATGGGCCGTAGAGTGCGCGACTATGGGTCTGTACCAGGCGCAGACCCAAGTCCATGGCCTCGCCATTGGAGCGGGGGCGCACGGCGATGGTGATGTTATCGAGTTGCACGCCGCCCCGCAAAGACGAAGTATGCTATGACCATCACCCACATAACCATACCGACGATGTATTTCACCTCGGGCGCGACATATCGCGACGGAGACCAAAATGCCTCCACCATGGCCGCGAGTATAAACATCGCGGCGGTACCGTACATCAGCGACATGGCATTTTTGGCCTCTTCGCGCAACGCCCGCAAGCGCGTGCGCCGGTTAGGCGCGATAAACGCCATACCCAGCTTTAGCCCGGCGGCTCCCGACAATACTATGGCGTTGAGCTCCAGGGCGCTGTGACCAGCGACAAACCCCCAAAAAGTTTCAATATAACCGATCTGTGTCAAATGCCCGGCAGCTGCACCGATATAAATGCCATTGAACAATAAGGTGACGATGGTCCCGAGACCTAGCAGCAAACCGCTGGCGAAGGTGCGAAAACCAATGCCGGTATTATTGCTGACGTAGTAACCGAACATCATGACATCGCTGTTGGCCTCGCGGCCGGATGCGCGCCCGAGCGTATCGACATGCGCCGGATCGTACATATATTCGAACTGGCGCACTTGATTGCCATCCATCACGGTATAAACCATGTCCGGATTCATCAGGATTGCCACCATCATTCCCGCCATGGAAAAATAAAACAACGCCGCGCTGATCAGTACCGGGCGCCATTCGTTGCGCACGTACGCTGGGAAACCCGAAAAAATATAGAGCGCCATTTCGCGCACGATGTTGCGTTTCGCGCCGTATAATCGCGCGTGGCTGTGTAGCACGAGGCTATCCAGCCGGTTGATGAGATGATGGCTGTAGAGGCGCGAGCGCGCTAGCGCCAGGTGTTGACAGCTTTTACGGTAGAGGCTGGCGAATTCCTCCACCGATGCCTTTTCCGGTACCGTGTTATTTTTTTTTGGTTTTTTACCACGCGCGACCCAGCCTTCCAGGCGTCGCCATTCCGCCGTGTGACTGGCGATGAATTGCTCCTGATTCATGCTGTGCCCTTGCGTGTACCCGTTAGCCATTTGGCCATGCCGTAGAGTCTTTGCACCGGGTGCGTCGCGCCTTCGAGCAAGGGGCCGGTAAGTTGTGCCAGCTCGTGGTTGCGCTCGTCTGTTAGAGATTCGGCGCGTTCGGCAAAGGCGATAATAGCCTGTTGTTCATCGAGACTCAGTGCAAATGGGGGTCGTATGGAATCGACCTCCGGTGTCGTGGCTGCAGCTATGACGGTAGCCTGGTAAACCACAAGTGTTCCAGCGGCTAGATCGCCGAGGCGTTTGAAGTCACGGGTGAGCAGTATACTAATGACGCCAAAAACATACATAACCGGCAGAAAATCCACGACGCGTAGCAGATTGCGGATTAACGATGCACCCCAGTTCACCGGTGTGCCATCATCGTTGATAACGGCAATGCCATGGGCGCGCTTGCCGGGGGTCTGGCCCTGGCGCAACACCTCGAATAGCACCGGGTAAAACCATTCCATAATAAAGGTAGCGAGCAGGAATAGGCCCATGCCGGTTTTACCGAAGAACAACACCACGGCCAACACCATATATATCGCACCCCGGATCAATGCATCGATGAGCCACGCCAGGGCACGCGGCACCAAGCCGGCGGCGGGTAAATGCAGGTCTATGCCTTCCGGTGTTTGAACTTCGCGCAATGTGTCTAACATTTAGGCCAAACTGTTAATTTTATAATGGGCGCCGGAAGAGGGTGTCCCCTTAGCCATTCAAGGTGTAGTGCCTCACCTAACCATATTTATATGGTGCAAGTGTAGCATCGCCATAAATAAAGTGTAGTGTAAGAATCCAGATACAAGGGCAAAGATACAGTGTGGTCAGTGGGAAACGCTACGCACAAGAGCCTAAAGGTTTTCCAGTGGGGTATGCATATATAAGGCCTCAACTTGCGCTCTGGCCCAGGGGGTTTTTCTCAGGAATTGCAAACTGGATTTAATGCTGGGACCGTTATTAAAACAGCGGATGTTGATCCTTTTTCCCATTTCCGCCCAGCCATAATGCGCGACCAAGCGCGTAAGAATCACTTCCAGAGTGAGGCCGTGAAGAGGGTTGTTGGGTTGCGGATTGTGCACAGGTGTGTACTCGGGTAAACGGACATAATATTGCATTGGGTCCAATTCTGGCAATTTTTTGATGGTTTTGTCCAGGAATGGTTATTAATTATCTTAGCGAGAGATGGATATCTACGAATAATTTTTTCTGGCGATGTTGCGGACCGTGATTCACGAATAGGTGGTTCGTTATAGGGCTGTATGACAACTAGTACCCCGTCAAATAAGTTCTTCCGTATGTTCTGCTTACGACACAGAACGAAGCGTCCCTTCTCGGCAAATGCTCCCGGCTTTGCCCTACCTCCTCGGCGGCGGTTCCCGACGCCGCTCTACCTCCTCCATCCCTGGAGTCGTGCATCCATGCAGTCGTCC
>JANOTM010000026.1:0-2173 GCA_031416355.1 Gammaproteobacteria bacterium | reverse complement strand
TGAGTTCTGGATTGTTGCCATGGCCGGGTGGCACCGATTTATGCTGGTGCATCCCTGCGCCTTGGTCGCGCAAATTCTGGAGCTGCTGCCGGCGACGCTGCTCTGCCGTGGGTATTTCTTGTTGTTTTTCCTTAGCCTTGGGGGCCTGTCTTTTTACCATGTAGTTCGCCTTGCGAAGTTAATAATAGATAGTTAACAGAATTAAGGCATAGTTGTTTGAGAATGTCCAGCTTGGGTCGCTTCATCCATAGGTTCGAAGGCCGGCCAAGACTGATAGTGGGTACTTTGATCCCATACTACCCACCGGCTATCATCGGGCTATGCCAGGAGATAGCTTGTATGCCCACAGAAGGCTATGCAGCACACGCGGTACTGATACTCAGCGTCTTCGCCCTGTGGGCACCGTTTCTAGTGATGGGGTGGCGGGTTTTGTTTATTCTATCCATGGTGCTGGGCTTGTGGTCCGGGGTATTGGCGTGGTCGGCGCTGGTGCCTATATTTCTTCTGGGTGCGGCGTGCTGGGCGCTGGCGAGTTGGAAACCCGTGCGCTGGGCGGCGCCCATCAAGATCCTTGCGGCGGGCATCGTTACTATGGTTGCATTCGGACTCGGCGCCCATTTGTTTCCGGGTTTTGCCGCGCACCCGGTCATTGACGGCGTAGTCCTCGACGAGGGCGCGGCACCTTATAGCAAAACCCTGTCATTTGATAAAACCATCGCCGGCCTACTGATCTTGGGATTACTGGTACCGCGGTTGAAATCCAGGGAGGAATGGGCGGCCATGTTCAGGCGCGGCGCGCCCTATGCGGCGTTAACCATCATCGTGGTAGTGAGCACCGCCCTGCTCATCGGTTATATCCGCTTCGATCCCAAGTGGACGGCTTTATTTTTCCCGTGGCTATTATTCAATTTCCTCACCTGTGTGACAGAAGAGGCTTTCTTCCGCGGTTTCCTCCAGTCGCAGCTCACGACGGCGCTGGCCCGTATCCCCAGGGGAGAAATCATCGCGCTGTTCATCGCCGCGGTGCTATTCGGCCTCGCGCACTTCGGCGGCGGCGGCAAATACGTAGTATTGGCTACCGTCGCCGGAATTGGATACGGCTGGGTGTATTACAAAACCAAACGGATTGAGGGCGCCATACTCACCCATCTTTTATTAAATTCGGTACACTTCGTCTTTTTCACTTACCCGTATTTAGTGGAACCATGATACAACTGGGACGTTCAGATAACGGCCATCGCGCGGTGTAATCATGCGCATGCGTAACCCCCCACATCCCGGTGCAGTGATTCGCGCGCTTTGCCTGGCGCCGCTCGACTTGACGGTTAGTGCCGCGGCCGCGGCCTTGGGCGTAACGCGCAAGACGCTTTCCGAGCTGCTCAACGGCCGCGCCGGCGTGTCGCCGGAGATGGCCTTGAGGCTCGCCAAGGCATTCGATACGACACCGGAAAGCTGGCTCGGGATGCAAATGGAGTATGATCTGTGGCAGACCGAGAAACGTGCCAAACGCTTAAAGGTTAAACGGCTGGCGGCATGAATTTTTCTTTCCTAAAGAAAGCTCTGCACAAGTTGTCATTATTTCGAGCGCGGCGAGAAATCCGACATCGAGATAGTTCAACGGTGTTATGAGATTTCTCCCTTCGCCCTAAAGGCAGTGAGAACTTACTGGGGCTCCCACTGACGTGGTAGAGGGGCCACGGGCAAAACAAGATGTGTAGATACCTATGCCCTGCGGGATAAGGACACGACGGCATGGATGCCGGAGGTAGAGCAATGCATGGAGCGGTTGCCGTAGTTCCCCTCACCCCGGCCCTAGCCAGGAACCCGGCCGCAGGCCGCACGAACCCACCTTCTCCCGCGTGCGGGAGAAGGTGGCCCGCAGGGCCGGATGAGGGAAGAGACCGCACGGTTCCGGGGTACCATTCGCGACCATGGCGGGTCGTGCGGTCTCTCCCGGAGGGAGAGGGAGAAAAGCCGGGCGCACTATTTGGCGGTCGGGTCAGTATCACAGCTTCCCTAATGGGTCGCGCGGTTTATTCCTTGCGCGGCCTACAATCATTCCCCGGCTGGTACATGTCTTCGATTTCCTTGGCGTAACGCTCCTCGATCTTTTTACGTTTGGGCTTGAGGGTGGGCGTAAGGAGTTCGTTTTCCACCGTCCACGGGTCGGCGA
>JANOTM010000025.1:0-3870 GCA_031416355.1 Gammaproteobacteria bacterium | reverse complement strand
GCAGACCCTGCATCGCCTGCCGGAGATGATAGACGGCGTGCAGCGCACGCGCCGCCCGGCGGTGGATGTCTCGTTTCCGGAAATCGAGAAGTTTGACCGCCTGCCGGAGCCACGCGTGGACGGACCGCGCGCCTTGGTCTCCATTATGGAAGGCTGCAGCAAGTACTGTAGCTTCTGCGTAGTACCGTACACGCGCGGCGAAGAATTCAGCCGTCCGTTCGACGACGTGCTCGCCGAGGTGGTGAGCCTGGCGGAGCGCGGCGTGCGCGAAATCACCCTGCTCGGCCAGAACGTGAACGCCTATCGCGGCCTGCGCCATCACGCACACGCCGGCTCCCCGCGGCCAGGCAAGGAGGGCAGTGCCGATCTCGCCATGCTCATACAATACGTGGCGGAAATCGACGGCATCGCACGCATACGCTATACCACTTCCCATCCGGTGGAGTTTTCCGACCGCCTCATGGCGGTCCACGGGGAGGTGTCCAAGCTGGTCAACCATTTGCATCTGCCGGTGCAGAGCGGCTCCGACCGCATACTCATGCGCATGAAGCGCGGCCACACGGCGCTGGAGTATAAATCGAAGATACGCCGCTTGCGCGCGCTGCGTCCGGATATTTGCATCAGCAGCGATTTCATCGTTGGCTTCCCCGGCGAGACCGACGCGGATTTTCAGGCCACCATGGATCTGATCGAGGAGGTGGGCTTCGATCAATCATTTAGTTTTATTTACAGCGCGCGCCCCGGCACACCGGCGGCGCAGCTCGACGACCCCACCCCGGCCGAGGTCAAGCAGCAGCGGCTGGTGGTGCTGCAGCGGCGCATCGAAGCCATGGGCGCGGACATCAGCCGGCGCATGGTTGGCACTATCCAGCGCATCCTGGTGGAGGGACCTGCACGCAAGAACACGGCGGAACTGTGTGGGCGCACCGAGAACAATCGCGTGGTGAACTTTTCCTCCCCCATTCCCATCCCGGCAGGCGCGCTGGTGGACGTGGAGATCACCCAGGCGCTGCACTTTTCCCTGCGCGGCCGTCCGTTGGCACAGCCGGCTGTATGCGCCGCTGGCGTATGATTAATCCCTCTAATAAGCGTCTCGCGTGGACCTATGGTTGTCGTCTATGAACGCGCAGCCCAAACAAATCGAGTTCACCCTCGAGCCCATGGATAATGCGCGGCTCGCCACCTTGTGCGGGCGCTTGGACGAACACATCCGCCAGATCGAGGGCCACATGGGCGTGGAGATCGCCAACCGCAGCAATGCGTTCCGCATCATCGGTGAGATGCAGCGCGCACACCAGGTGGAGCGGCTGCTGAAAGATTTGTACGCGACCACGTCCATGAATAAATCCCTGTCGGCCGCAGCCGTGCGCCTGGCCTTGCAGGAGACGGACGCGCGCGTGGCGGTCGCGGGTGTGGAGGATGGGGAGACCGTCTTGCGCACGCCCAAGTGCGTGATCAAGGCGCGCACCGCCAATCAGCGCGATTACATCCGCAATATACTGACGCACGATATCAATTTCGGCATCGGCCCCGCCGGCACCGGCAAGACCTATCTCGCCATGGCCTGCGCCGTGGATGCCCTGGAGCGCGACGAGGTCAGCCGGATTATATTGGTGCGCCCGGCGGTCGAGGCCGGCGAGCGCCTCGGGTTCCTGCCCGGCGATCTGGAGCACAAGGTCGATCCATACCTGCGCCCGCTATACGACGCGCTGTACGAGATGCTGGGATTCGAGCGCGTGGTGCGCCTGATGGAAAAACACGTGATCGAACTGGCACCCCTGGCCTATATGCGCGGCCGCACCCTGAACGAGTCGTTTATTATCTTGGACGAGGCACAGAACACCACCGCCGAACAAATGAAGATGTTTCTGACGCGCATCGGATTCGGCGCCAAGGCGGTCATCACCGGCGACGTCACCCAGGTCGATCTCCCGCGCAGCCAGAAGTCGGGTCTCAAGGAGGCGAACGAAGTGCTCACCGGCATCAAGGGCATCAGCTTCATGCACTTTTCACCGCAGGACGTGGTACGCAATCCCTTGGTGCAAAAGATCGTGGAGGCCTACGAGGCCATGCGCGACCCCGCGGCCGATTTGCGGCGGAAATGAAATTGACGTTGACGGTGCAATATAGCGGCGCTAAAAGCGGCCTACCGCGGAAGGCGGACCTCGCGCGCTGGGCACGCGCCGCGCTCCCGCATGACGCGCGCGACGGAACCGCCACCATCGTCATCCGTTTTGTGGACGAACACGAGGGCGCCGAACTCAACCAGCGTTTCCGGCACAAGGCAGGGCCGACCAATGTGTTGACCTTTCCGTATGCCCCGGAAGAAAGTAACAGCCTGCACGGCGACCTCGTGCTCTGCGCACCCGTCATCGAACGCGAAGCGCAGGCCCAGGGCAAAACGCCGGCGGCCCACAGCGCGCACATGGTGGTGCACGGCATCTTGCATTTGCGCGGCTATGATCACATCACCCAGGACGAGGCCGTTGTCATGGAAGGACTCGAAACATCAATAATCGCGGGCTTAGGCTTTCCCGGGCCCTACGGTTGAACATCAAAAGCGCAGGACATATGAGCCAGGATAACGACACCACTCACCACGGCGAAACCCAGGGACTGTCTTTTCTCGACCGGCTGGGCATGGCGCTGCTGCGCGAACCCGCCACGCGCCAGCAATTGATCGAGGTGCTGCGCGAGGCCCAGGCGCGCGAACTGTTCGATCACGATGCGCTCGATATGATCGAAGGCGTGCTGCAGGTATCCGAGATGCAGGTGCGCGACATCATGGTGCCGCGTGCGCAAATGGACGTGGTCGATAAAAATCTGACGCCCGAAGAATATCTGCCCGGCGTCATCGACACCGGGCATTCGCGTTTCCCCATGGTCGACGGCGATAAGGACAAGGTGGTCGGCATCCTCCTGGCCAAGGACCTGCTGCGCTATTTCCACGCCGATACCAAGAAGCACATCAACATCCACGACTTTCTGCGCCCCGCGGTATTCGTCCCCGAGAGCAAGCGCCTGAATGTATTGTTGCGCGAGTTCCGCAGCAACCGCAATCACATGGCCATCGTGGTGGACGAGTACGGCGGCGTCGCCGGTCTCGTCACCATCGAGGACGTCCTCGAGCAGATCGTGGGCGAGATCAAGGACGAATACGATATCGATGCCGACGACGTCATGATCGTCGAGCGCCGCGAAGGCGAGTTCATCGCCAAGGCGCTCATGCCGCTGGAGGATTTCAACCAGCGCCTCAACACTCGCCTGATCAGCGATAACGTGGACACCATAGGCGGACTGGTGCTCAATACCCTAGGCCATCTGCCGCGGCGCGGCGAAGCCGTTATCCTGGGCGGCCTGCGTTTCGAAGTGCTGCGCGCCGACAGCCGCAGAATTCATTTATTGAAGGTAGCGCGCACCGCCACATCCGCCGAGGCGGCGGTTGATTCGCGTTAGCAATCCGCACAACGGTGGATTCGGATTTGGATAAATCAATTTTCCATCTGCGAAGCAACGCTTTTGATTGTCGAGTGAATTTGCCTTGTTAGCCCTCAAACCCAACATCCGCGGATTGAACGGCTTTTATCGTGGGGCCCATGGATAGTGTTAGATTATGGTGCTCACGGATTTTCTTTGCAGATAAATGACTTTTGTCATGAGTCGTATGAGCATCGGAAACAAGCTGCACTGTGTAACCTAAACCAGTGGCTCGACGCGTTGTATTGTCTATACAAAACTCTGAAGCATAACCACAGATAATAAGATTTCTGATTTCCAGTGACATTAAGCTTGCTTCGTGGTCTGACTGTAGGAACGCATCACCTGTGGTTTTGCGCACTCGAATATCGTTATCCTCATCGATCACCTCAT
>JANOTM010000024.1:0-14424 GCA_031416355.1 Gammaproteobacteria bacterium | reverse complement strand
CTATTGAGAATTACCTAAATACTTGACACACAGTGACAGTAACCATTACCGCCCCACCCTCACCCCGGCCCTCTCCCGCCCCGGCGGGAGAGGGAGACCATCCCCTCGCCCCGCTTGCGGGGAGAGGGCTAGGGTGAGGGGAGAACTGTCAAGCAATTAGGTAAACCTCGATAGTAACGAAACATCAAGAGGCCCACTCACCACCATGTACACACTTAGCCGCTTGCAAGCACGCATCATGGACACGCTCTGGGGAATAGACCTGAGCCTGTTGTCGCCGGTGCGTACCCGCGTGGTGCGTCTATTGCGCGGCGTGTACGCCCTGGCGCGGGATTTAGCCGATGGCCAACTGAGCCTGCGCGCCATGAGCTTGGTGTATACCACTTTGCTTTCCTTGGTACCGCTGCTGGCCGTGAGTTTCTCGGTGCTCAAGGCCTTCGGGGTACATAACAAGATACAGCCGGTACTGCTGCAATTCCTCGAACCCCTGGGGACCAAAGGCGTAGAGATTACGGTGCAGATCCTGGTGTTCGTGGAGAACATCAAGGTCGGCGTGCTCGGGGCACTGGGCCTAGGGATGCTGATCTACACCGTGATTTCCTTGTTGCAGAAAGTGGAACAGGCATTTAATTACACCTGGAACATTCAGCAGCCGCGGCCGTTGGTACAGCGCTTCAGTCAATACCTGAGCGTCTTGACGGTCGGGCCGGTGCTGGTATTTTCCGCCCTGGGTCTGACGGCGACACTCATGAGCCAATCCTTGGCACAGCAGATTATCGGTGCGGCGCCCCTCGGCGGCATCATCTCGGTAATCACCCGCCTGGTGCCGTACGTATTGATCATCACGGCGTTTACCTTCGCTTATGTCTTTGTGCCTAACACTAAGGTGCGCTTTACTTCGGCGCTGGTCGGCGGCGTGATCGCCGGGGTGTTGTGGCAGCTGAGCGGATGGGCGTTCGCGACATTCGTTGTGAGTTCCGCTCGCTATACCGCGATCTACTCCGGTTTCGCCATTATCATTGTGTTCATGATCTGGCTGTATCTGAGCTGGCTAATTCTATTGATCGGCGCAAGCATCGCTTATTACCACCAACACCCCGAGCATCTGACCCTGCACCGCGGTCCCCTACTTCTCAGTAACCGGGTCAAGGAGCGGCTGGCGCTGCTGGCCATGGCCGCGATCGGTCAACGCTATTACCGCAATGGAACCGCCTGGACCGCCGATGAGCTTGCGCAGCATCTGCATGTACCGGGAGCGGCGCTATCCATAGTCATGGATGCCTGCGCCCAGGGCGGACTCATGGTCCAAACCAATGACCATCCACCGCGCCTGATTCCGGCGCGTCCGCTGGAAACCACGCCGGTCACCGAACTCCTGGCGGCGGTAAGAATGGCGGAAGAAACCGCCCACCTGCGGGTCTCCCAGTTACCGGGGTCAGGGGGGATAGACAAACTTGTAACCCGTCTAGATCAGGCGCTGGACACCGCCTTGCACGGCATGACGCTGAAAGACTTGGCCCTGGACAAAGACCCGGAGCATATCCGCGAGCATAGCGCGCGTGCGGTCCAGCGCCCCTGACCCCGCCGCCGCCATAAAGGAAACAAAATATGCCACAATATGCTTTAACCACATTGCGGCCGGCGCCGCGCAGAGACAGACACCATGGCTAATGAAGAATTGTCGAAAGAAGAGCGCGTACTACGCATGATGAAACGCGTACTTACCGATATCGCCAAGGATACCGTCACCCAGCCGGGCCACAAACACCCGTTGTCAGAAAACACTATCCGCAGCATACGCGACTGCCTGGCCCTCATCACCGCGCGCGAAGCGGAACTCTCCCTAGAGGCCGGCCGTCCCAGCAAGTCGCGCCCGCGCTACGTCGATGAACCACCGACGTCGGTGGTGGTGCAATTTCACAAAGCCGATTCGAAGAAAAAACCCCCCGACGACAAATAGCTGCGCCTTTGCGTAGGCCCCAGCCCTCCGTCATATCCTACTCAGGACTACATCAATCGATACGGCTGCTCATCCTGCAAATCGAGGATGCTGGCAATCATACCTAGGGCATCGGTGGAGAATTGTTCCACGCTGGACGCGCGATCCGAGCGGCCGACCACCTGCGAGCCTTCGCGCATGGTCACGCGCAGATCGTAACCGCTGTGGGTAGGGGAACCCTCCGGACGCTGGCCAATGATACGCTCGGCGGAAAGATACAGGCCGGGGTCCGGGTCGCCCTCGCGCACCACCGCGGCCACATAACGGTATTCTTTCTCGTCGGTTGTTTGGATATCGCCCAATATAACCACCGTATAAGCGCCCAACTGATAGCGCCGTTGCGGGATGGCGGTGTCGATTTTGGGTTTATTCTGCATCTCGGGGCTACCTATTCCTATATTTTAAACACGCCGGAATATTCCCCCATTTCCATAGCCGGTGCAATGTAAACGGCGAGTGCAGACCAAAAAAGATGTGTGTAAACACACTGAAATCCCACTGGTCGGGCAGTATCCTATTCAGGCTTGCCATCCTGCAAAAAATCACTCAGGCTATGGCCGCTAGACCTCGCCCACAAGCCCAGCTTCCCAGAAGATACCCGAGTTAGCCCCATGAACGACGACATGACCCCCAAGAACGAACTCGAGAAGCGCATCCTGGCGGTCCAGGGGGAGCAGATCAGCATAGACGATTTTATGCATACCCTGCAGGATGCCCAGGTGTTCATGCCGGTTGCCGACGACGCCCAGATCAAGAATTTTCAACGGTCCAGCAAGATGGTACCGCTCACTGTGGAGACCGAGGAGGGAGATACCGTACTCGTGCTGTTCAGCAGCCCGGATCGCGGCAAGGTCTTTCTGCAAGACCACCCTGGATACGGCGGCGGCGTGCTGGTGGAATTCAAATGGGTGGTGGAAAATATGGCGGGCGAATACGCCATTGCCATCAACCCCGGTTGGGAATTGGGTGTGGACCTGGAGCCCCGGATGTTCCAGCATTTACACACTGATCATAAAGACAGTTGAATCCCACCTGGATATCTTTGAAAAAGGGCGTGTTGTCCAGGGTTCTTGCCATAAAACGGTAATATTGGCCGTTGCCCTGTCGGCTTGCCGGTCGAAAAACGCAGCCGGCTTATGCTATGGTGTCGCCCTAGGGCAGGATATCTCGCGATAAAACTGCATGGAAAAACACCCAAACGAAATACTCGTGCTGAAGCTCATGGAACTCAAGGTAGAACACCGCGACCTGGACGAAGTGATTACTCGGCTCATGCAGGCAGGCCCAGTGGACCAGCTCATGGTGAGCCGTCTAAAAAAACGTAAGTTGCAACTAAAGGATGTTATCGCCAAAATCGAAAGCCGCCTTATTCCTGATCTCGAAGCCTAATACTTTCCGTTAAATTACCCCATTAAAAACTGCCTAAGGAGCATTGAATGAAAATCCAACTTTTGTCCTGCATTACTCTGTGCCTGCTCGCTACTCCCGCCATGTCAGCGGATGTAGCCAAACTCGAGACCGATAAGCAAAAATTAAGCTATGCATTCGGGTATAACGTCGGCCAAAAAATCAAACAGGAGATTTCCGACCTGGATGAAGCCGCGTTCGGACAAGCCATCCACGATGCCATGACCGAAACCGCTTCGCGCCTCAGCAGCGCCGAGACCCAGACCATCGTCGCCGACTTCCAGAAGAAGCGCCAGGAAGAGATTCAAAAGGCCGGGGAAAAAAACCTGAAGGACGGCAAGGAATTTCTGGCCGCCAACAAAAAGAAGAAGGGCGTAGTCACCCTGCCCAGTGGCTTACAGTATAAGATCATCAAATCCGCCAAGGGCGACAAGCCCACCGCGTCGGACTCGGTGGTGGCACATTACCGCGGTACGCTGATCAACGGCAAGGAATTCGACAGCTCCATTACCCGCGGCGAACCCGCCACCTTCCCGGTGACCGGCGTCATCCCCGGCTGGCAGGAGGTCTTGCCGCTGATGCCCGTGGGCAGCAAGTGGCAGGTATTTATCCCGTCGGAACTCGCTTACGGTGCGCGCGGCCCGGGTGGCCTCATAGGGCCGAACGAAACCCTGTTCTTTGAGATTGAATTGCTCAAAATCACCAAGGCCGAAGCGCCAACCCACTGATCTTTAAAAGCGAGCGGACGGCCGGGCTGGCTGCGGGTAGGCCCGCAGCCAGCCGGACGTCTCCCCGGAGCGCTGACTGATGCTATCCCGAGTGCTATCATGCAAGATCAACCGGGCTGCGGCCCAGTGGCGTATCAATAGTCGGCAATAGAGGTGACAACACATGCAACTGAATGTAGATGGCGATGGCTTCCTCATTGACCGGGAAGAATGGTCGGAAGAAATTGCGCGCGAATTGGCGCGCACCGATGACATGGAAATTACCGATCAGATCCTGACCTACATCAATGAAGCCCGTACCATGTATGAAGACAACGGCGTGGTTCCCCCCATACGCAAGTTCGCCAAAGAGATGGGCACCACCACCAATGAGCTCTACGACATCTTCAAGAAAGGCCCCATGAAACTGATTTGCAAATGGGGCGGTCTGCCCAAACCGACCGGCTGCGTGTAAATACAGGCGTCGGCCTGGTACGTACACCCCCGTACCGGGCTGGCGCGCCGATGTCTTTCTTGATCGGCCGTGGATATTGGGTCCCTTTTCGTAGATATTCTCGCAACTAGCTATCCATGATTCCGGGCCGCGTCTACGACTGGCCCCCATAGAGGGCACGTAGTGATAGGCAAACCAAAATTTTATTTCACCGACGTATTCGGCGCCGGCAAATACTCGGGCAATCAACTTGCCACGTTTATTAACTGCGGCGCGTTGTCCGCGGACGAGATGCAAAAGATCGCGCGCGAGATCAATTTTTCCGAGTCCACATTTGTGACCGCCAGGGATGGCGGAAATACTGGAAACGCAGGAGCAGTTTCCGGTGTCACATCAGACACGCCCATGGACGGTGCCTACGACGTGCGCATATTCACACCCAAAGAAGAAGTGGAATTTGCCGGTCATCCCAGCCTAGGCAGCGCGCACGTAATACGCGAAAAGATAATAAAACAGCCTGTGGATAGCGTCACCCTCAATCTGAAAATCGGAAAGATTATCGTTTCTTTCTCCGATAATAATAGCGGCATACTTCGCATGCATCAGCCGGAGCCTCGGTTTGGTAAAACCCTGGCGGCGGCACCGCTGGCGGCGGCCCTCGGTGTAAGCACGGATGATGTGCGCAACGATTATCCCATTCTAGAAGTGTCTACCGGCTTCCCCCACATCATCGTCCCGCTTCGGACCCTCGATGCGCTCAAGCGCATCAAGATCAACCGGGATAAATACCATGACCTGGTACATGACGCCTGGGCAAAAATTATCCTCGCCTTCGTCAATGAGCCCTATACAAAAGACCAGGCCCTGGCGGTAAGGGTATTCGCCGATTACTACGGCATACCGGAAGATGCGGCCACCGGCAGCGGCAACGGCAGCCTGGCGGCGTATCTGGTGCATACGCGCTACTTCGGCTCTACCGAGATCGATATCACGGTCGGACAGGGATATGAAATGGGCAGGCCTTCCCAGTTATTCCTGCACGCGCGCGCCCACGCGGCAGGAATTAAAGTTTCCGTGGGTGGCCGTGTCATCGATATCGCGGAAGGGGTTTGGGGGTAAAGTGACGCTTTAGGTGGCGCAAGAAACAGCTATGCCGCCTTGTGTCGCTTGCGGGTTTGGGTAACGGCGCCCACCCGTTCCACTTCCGCCACTACCTTGGCGCCAATGGATTCCTTGGCGATAGCCAGATCGTAGCGAGTTTGCAGGTTCATCCAGAAATCCGCGCTCGTTCCAAAGGCGCGTGCTAGCCGTAAGGCGGTTTCAGGCGAAATGCCGCGCTTGCCATTCAAGATATCTGTAATCCGGCCCGACGGCACGCGCAGCCCAAGAGCCAAGCGATTGGCGGAAAGGCCGCGCGCTGCCAGCTCGCGCTTCAGGATGCGTCCGGGGTGGATCGGTAGCATGTTAGTTACCCTCTGTGATAATCGGTTAGTTCCACGGCATAGGCATCCCCGTCTTTGAACCGGAAGCAAATTCTCCATCGTTCGTTGACGGTCATCGCCCACTGCCCGGCGCGATTGCCCTTGAGTTTGTGCAGGCCCACGCTTTTCAAGGGACTCAAGTCCTGCAAGCTCCGGGCGGCGTCTAGCGCCGCGAGCAGATCCTGGGCCGCCCCTCAACATCGAGGCCGCAGAACGGTGAGCATTTACCATCGGTGTAAAACCGTTCCGATGATCTGTTCGCCCAGGTTTTTATCATACAACTATTGCACTACGTGGTCCGTATAATGCAAAAGCGGGAAGGATAAGCCTTATCATTTTTGCCTGCCGCCCCCATAGCTCATCCATCATTCAGACGGCGCAATTAAAGCCCCTGCCCCGAGTGGCGCTTACTCAAGGCAATCGTCAGAATTTTTCGTCATTCCCGCGCAAGCGGGAATCCAGGAGGTCTGCAAAAACCGCTGGATTCCCACTTGCGCGGGAATGACAGGATGTTGGGCTGTTGTGGCATAAACAGTGTATTGAGTGGATGGTGCCATTCTCCCCTGCCCCATTTTTTATGACACGTGGTCCAAAAGACGATATCGCCGAGGGGGTTTGGGGGTGAATTAGATTTTAGCGGCACCGGAATCAAGGCGCATCCGAGTCTCCCGCGATTTGGCGTGGTTTGGATTTTTTGTATTTTGCCCGTGTCTCTGCGACACTCAAAAGCCGTGCCGCTTCGACATCATCCCAGCCGCGGCTTGCCTCGTCCAGCAAGGTGAAATGGATGTGCTCACGTTCCAGTTGGTGGTAATGGTCGAGACGGCGGGCGTCGATCAGGGCCACATGACTTTCCCCATTACGGGTGATGATTTTCTCGTTGCCTGCCCGTACTTCTTCCGCCAGTTCGGTAAACCGGGCGCGCACCTGATTTAGCGGGACGATGTCTTTGGATGAAATAGACATGGGGAGTCCTTTAATGAATACGTTAACGTATTCTTGGCTTCTTTTTCCTGAGAATCAAGGGAAAGCAAGGTCTACGTCATGCGCGTCATGCCGCGTTGTCCGTCAGGCTTTTGGATACAATTTCGTACACGTCGCGCGACAGTGCGGGGATGGCCAGGATGCGCTGCAATTGTTCGCGCATGAGCGCCTGGCGCGGCGGGTCGTAGCGTCGCCACAGGCTGAAGGCCGCCACCAGGCGCGCCGCCACTTGCGGGTTGATGGGATCGAGGGTGCGGATAAAATCGCCGATAAAACGGTAACCCTCGCCGCTCGCGGCGTGAAAGCGCGCTGGGTTCGCATGGCAGAAGGATCCGATCAATGCCCGTACCTTATTGGGATTTTTAATATTGAACACCGGGTGCGAGGTAAGTGCCTTGACCGCATTGAGGGTGGTAGGCAATCGCGACGTCGCCTGTATCGCCAGCCATTTATCCATGACCAGGGCATCGTCGCGCCATTGCTCATAGAACGCCGCCAGCGCCGCCGTGCGCTCGGCGCCCTCGGTATTAACCAAGGCATGTAGTGCCGCCATCTTGTCCGTCATATTGCTGGCGTCGTGGAATTGCCGCACGCAACGCTGCGTGAATTGCGGGTCTTCCAGCTCCATGAGATATCCCAGGCAGACATTCTTAAGACTGCGTTGGCCCATGGCGTGGGCATCCGTGCTATACGGCCCCGCATGTGCGTTCGCTTCGTATACCTTGAGCATGGCGGCGCCCAGGGCCTGGTCCAGGGACCGGCGCATGAAACGCAGCGCAGTGTGTATCGCCTGCGGGTCGATCACCGGCATGAATTCGGCAACGTAACTCTCCGACGGCAAGGTCAGTATCTGGGCGATCATGGCCTGGTCCAGAGTGTCACTACGCAGGGTTTTGTCCATGGCGGCTATGAATGCGGCATCTAGCACCAACGGCCGGCCGGCGCGCTCGGCCTCGATCAGCCGCAATAGGATTTTTATAGCGAGTTGCTGGCCCGCCTCCCAGCGATTGAAGGCGTCGCTGTCATGGCCCATGAGGAAGCAACGTTCGGCGTCGGTGAGATCGATCTCTATTTTTACCGGCGCGGAAAATCCACGCAGCACCGAGGGCACGGGTGCGTGCGGGACATCGATAAAAACGAAGGTCTCGTCTTCATTGTGAATCGGCAACACCCGAGTCCCGGGCACCGAGGCGGTCTCGCCCGCCAGCCGCAGCGGCAAATCCTGACCCTCCGCATCCAGCAATCCCATGGCCAGGGGAATATGAAACGGCTGCTTGGGTTCGTGACCTGGCGTCGCCGGGCACGACTGGCGCACGCGCAGGGTGTAGGTGCGCTCGGCCGCCGAGTAGGCGCGCTGGATATGCAACACCGGGGTGCCGGCCTGGCTGTACCAGCGGCGGAATTGGGATAAGTCCGCGGCATTGGCATCTTCCAAGGCTGCGACGAAATCATCGGTGGTCACCGCCTGGCCATCATGACGACTGAAGTACAAATCCGTGCCCTTGCGAAAACCCGGCGCGCCCAGCAGGCCGTGCAGCATGCGCACCACTTCCGCGCCTTTGTTGTACACCGTCATGGTGTAAAAATTATTGATCTCCACATAGGACGGGGGTCGCACCGGGTGCGCCATGGGTCCGGCATCCTCGCGAAACTGATGGGAGCGCAAGACATTCACATCCTGTATGCGTTTAACGCCGCGCGACCCCATGTCGGCGCTGAACTCCTGGTCGCGGAATACCGTGAATCCTTCCTTTAAACTCAGCTGGAACCAGTCGCGGCAGGTGACGCGATTGCCCGACCAGTTATGGAAATATTCGTGACCGATCACGCCTTCTATGCCTTGATAATCCATATCGGTCGCGGTTTCCGGCTGCGCCAGGACGTACTTGGAATTAAACACATTCAGACCCTTGTTCTCCATGGCGCCCATATTAAAATCATCCACCGCCACGACCATATACACATCGAGATCGTATTCGCAGCCGTACACCACTTCGTCCCAATGCATGGCCTTCTTCAATGATGCCATGGCATGCTGGCACTTATGGGCGTTGTGTTGCTGCACGAACATGTGCAACTGCACCTTGCGTCCTGAGCGCGTGACGAATTCGTCTTCTATGCGCGCCAGATCGCCGGCCACCAGGGCGAACAAATACGACGGCTTGGGGAAAGGGTCCTGCCACGTGGCGAAGTGGCGTTGCCCATCCATGGTGCCCTGCGCCACGCGGTTGCCGTTGGACAATAGCACTGGATACTGGGTCCGGTCCGCGACGATAGTGGTGGTGTAACGTGCCATCACATCCGGCCGGTCCAAAAAATAGGTCATGCTGCGGAAACCTTGGGCTTCGCACTGGGTGCAGAAATTTCCGCTCGACTTGTACAGGCCCATGAGCGTGGTGTTGCCTTGCGGGCGGATCTCGGTTGCTATCTCCAGGATACAGCGTGCCGGCAATTGCGGAATAATCAGAGACGCCGGGTTCAGCGTGTATTCCTCGGTGCGCAACGGACGCCCGTCTAGCGTCACCGACTTGAGCACCAAGTCATGGCCATCCAGCACCAGCGGGCGCACGCCGGTGGCACGGTCGTATTGGCTCGTCACGTGCAGACGCGCGTGCACCCGGGTTATTTCCGCGCCCAGGTCGAAGCGCAATTCTACGCTGTCGATGCCATAATCCGGGGCGCGGTAGTCCTTGAGATAGACCGCTACCGGCGGCGCTTGATGCGATGTAAGTGTAGTCATGACACTCCTGGATGTAGCTCAAATATTAAACGCTAATGCTACACCAAACTCGTGTCGCCCCGGCCGCAGACGCTTGTAGTTGCGTATCATAATGATGGTGCGCAACACCGTGGGCTCATCGATGAGCGCAACGCCTAAACCCACACCCAACGTCACCCCATGGGTTCCATGGGTGCCGACCTCGATAAAGGGGCACACGCTGCGCGCAGATTCGGCGGGCGCTAAATTCTTCACCTGTTCCTGATAATACGCTAGCAAGGTCAGTATCTCTGCATCCCATGCCACCGGTTGACCTTGTAAAACTCCCAGAAACCTCACGTGCGCACGTTGTCCGCCGATAGGCGCCACGGCATAATAAGGCCTTTCGTGTTCAGCCAGGTAGGATGCCAATTGGGAGTATGCCGCTGTTGGAGATGGCAACGTATCAAAACCTCATGGATAGGCAATTGTAAAACGCGGGTAAGATTCCCATACAGACAATATCATCCCTCTCCTAAACTGGAATAAGCAATTTATGGCCCTCTCGCCGCACATATTCGACGTCAGCGCGGAAAACTTCCCGCGCCTGGTTCTGGAGAACTCCGCCCGCGGCCCGGTCCTGGTGAACTACTGGTCGCCGCGCGCCGGCCCCTGCATGATGCTGATGCCACGCCTGGTGCGCCTCGCGGGCGAATTCGGCGGCCGCTTTCTGCTGGCCATGCTCAACACCGATGAACTCGACAAGCTGGCGCGCGGGCATGGGGTCAATAGTGTCCCGACGGTAAAAGTCTTTCGCCACGGGCAAGTGATCGATACCCTGCACGGGGCGGAATCGGAGCCCAGCCTGCGGGCGTTTATCAACAAGCACGTGGGCGCCCGCGCCGATACCTTGTATCTGTCCGCGCTGCAGGCACATCAGAGCGGCAACACCGCCCAGGCCATCACCCTCGCGGCCGAGGCCGCCATGGAACAACCGGACGATCCGCGCATTCCCCTGGACCTGGCCAAACTGCTGGTGCTGCAAGGCCGTTACACCCAGGCGCGCGATCTGCTCCAGGCCCTGCCACCGGAACTTAAAAGTGTCACGGAGATCAGCGCCCTGCTCCATCACCTGGGCTTTATCCTCACGGCCCAGGACGCGCCGACGCACGCGCAGCTCGAACAGACCCTCGCCGCCCACCCCGACGACCTGGAGGCACGCTATCAGTTAGCCGCGGTCAAACTCACTCAAGACGACTACGAAGGCGCCATGGAACAATTACTCGACATCCTGCGGCGCGATCGCGGCTTCCGCCAGGATGCCGGTCACACCGGGCTGCTGGCCATATTGCGTATGTTGCCGGAAGATGACGAGCACGCGCAGCGCTATCGCGCGTGGTTGCGTGACGCCCTGCATTGACGAGCCCACGGAGGGCGAGGTAGAGCATTGTCGGGAACAGGCGCCGACGAGTCCATGGATGGACGAGGTAGAGCGCTGTCGGGAACAGGCGCCGAGGCGCGCCGATAAATGCGCCCCCCTTATAGGCCTCCTAGCAAAATGATCGGACCTTGCTGTTAGCTCCCGCCCTCGGCAACTGCTCCATGCGTTGCCCTACCTCCTCGGCGGCGGTTCCCGACGCCGCTCTACCTCCTCCATCCCGGAGTCGTGCATCCATGCAGTCGTCACCCCTACCCCCCTCCCGCAGGAGAGGGGTTTAAGCCGAATGGCACTTACTTAAGGTAGTTCCCTATTCAATGTAGGGTGGGTTAGGCACGCAGTATCTGCCGTAACCCACCAGGCGTGCCGTCAGGCACTCCTTAAACAAGGCGTTGTGTTGCTACGCAACGCTTGGTGGGTTACGCAAAAAACGCTAACCCACCCTACATTTGGGCTTAAGTAAGTGCCATTCGGGTTTACGCCCTTCTCCCTGCGGGACGACTGCATAGATGCACGGCTCCAGGGATGGAGGAGGTAGACCAAAGCCGGGAGCATTTGCCGAGAAGGGCGGGCGACCGCCAGGCGAGCCCATGGATGGGCGAGGTAGAGCGCTGTCGGGAACAGGCGCCGAGATGGCGGGAGGACGAGCCACGCAGGAGCAGTTGCCGAGATGAGGGCAAGAACGTCAACCTCCGATCAATGCAGACTCGAGTTTCCCGACCCAGGTTTGACGAAATGCAGCTTCGCCGCGGGCACATAGTCCTCGTCAAATACAAAGTCGAAGGTGACATCTTCTTCTTTTTTGACGGCGCGCACCTGCTTCAATTGCGGAATACGATTGGCCAGATAGGCCAACATGGCGGCCGCCAGTTGCTCGTTGCTCTCTTGTATGGCCTTGACCAGGTGCAGGGCCACGAACTGGGCACGCTGCAGATCGCTGGGCGACGTGATGGTGGCACCACCGAGTACGATGCCTTCACCCATGTCCTTGTCCATCTTATCGAGAAACTGCAGCTGATGCCCGGGCAATGGTTTGCTGCGGTCGTATTCGAGCTGCGATTCACCGTTGATCACTATCGCCAAAATATTACTCATCATAACCCCTGGATGACTCACGGTGATTTTCCCTTGGGAGAAAAATACTGTTGATACTCGGCGTCCACAAATCCCAGCAAGTGCGTGCCGTGAACGTGCAATAGCGGCCGTTTGATGAGCGCCGGGTAGTCGAGCATGAGTTTACGTGCCGCGGCGGCGCTCATATCCGCCTTCAGTACTTCAGGCAGCCGCCGCCATGTGGTGCCGCGCCGGTTGAGCAGCGCTTCCCAGCCAAGCTCCCGCAACCAACCGTCCAGTTGTTCCGGATCTAGGCCCTGGATACGGAAATCATGGAACTCGTATTCTACGCCATTCGAGTCCAGCCAGTGGCGGGCCTTTTTGACGCTGTCGCAATTTTTTATGCCGTAGAGCGTGATCAAAAAATGGTGCCTGAATAGTACATCCTAAGGACCTTTGCCCGGCGGCGTACTGGTATACCAATCGTACGCGCAATCGAGCTGTACCCGAACGGCGACGACCCCGCTGAGCCCGTCTTCCAGCATCACATCCAGGGGTGTGCGCTGATCGAACAACCGGTTGGGCCGGTTCATCCAGATGGCGTCCATATTGGCATTGCGTGGATGCGCGGTACGCAAGGCGTCGGCGATACCCAGCAGGTGTTCGATGCGTTCCATGACCCCGGGATCATCGGGAAACGCGGTGTTTTTACGAAACTGCCGTATAGCCCCCGGACGCGTCCCGGCAGGCAGGGCGAGTATCGCCACCTGGCCCTCTGGGTCTACACCCCAGTGGTCCAGGAGATGAATAATCCCCTGGGTCAGGGCCAGGCGTTCTTCCTGCGTCATATCATCTCCAACCATTGAACCTGGGATGCTAAGGGCCACAGACTAATAGCTAATATATACAGAGTAAACCTCTATTTTTAAAGGGTTTACTACTCGTATTATTTTTGTAGCCGGAAAACCGCCTGCGCCGGTTAATAATGCGGCAACACATCTTAAAAAATGCAAAAATGCCAGAAGTTTCTGTGCTTTCTATATTGGTATTGCACTCGTTCACGGTGCTGAAAACGAAGGGTGAGGTCGCGCACCCAGCAAGCTTTTTTCGATGTCCTTGCCGAAGCCAATGAGGCCCTTCTCGAAATCCTCCGGCCGGGCTTGCCGAATCTGCCAGATGTTGAAGTAGATAAAACTCATGGTGGGCATGTGGTAGGCGAGGAAGGCGAACTGGTACTTGCCGTGGATATAGTTCGTCTCGAAGGCATCCCACAGAAAGGCGATGTAGTCTTGTTCGCTGCGGGTCTTGAAGGAGAGCGGCAGGTAGTTGGCCAGTTCGGCGGCTTCTTCCATGGACGGTTCATCGCTCTTGGCTACGCCACTGCTTTACGATGGCGTCTACGTCGAGGTCCGTTGGACCGTCTCTCCACTTTGCGTAGAAGTCCACGTCACCGAGATCGGCGGAAAAGTCGTAGCTTGCGGCGCACTTGAGATCTTCACCGAGGATCTGGGCGAAGCCAGAAGTCTGGTGGTGGACGAAGCGCACGAACGGCACGGCCTCGGCCGCCTGATGGTCGAACGCATCATCGATGAAGCCCGCCGCATCGGCCTGACATGCCTCATGGCGCTCACCTACGTGCCAGCCTTCTTCCACAAACTCGACTTCCAGACCGCATCCGTGGACACGCTGCCGGAGAAGGTCTGGGGTGTCTGTGTGAAGCGCTACAAGTGCAACAACTGCGACGAGATCGCGGTGCTGAAAGAACTGAAGTCGTGAGTCTGTAGCCCGGATGCAGCGCCAGCGAAATCTGAGGGCACTGCATCCGGGCTACGTTCACTAAAAATACCCTTATTCGACCCAACCAGGCAGTCTGATGTTTACTCGAACATCATGAAAGTAATGCGCTTGACGGCAGCCCGAGCATCGTCGCGCTTGGTGTAAAAAGCCACGTGATCGTCAACACCTGCGTTGGGTGACAGCTTAATACCCCACAGCGGTGCAATTTTTTGTGGCAACATCGAGTAGCGTACATCACCGATGCGCTGGCTGTCGTTCGGGTCGAGGGCGAGATACCCGGCCGAAGACAAGTTAAAACGCCCTATGTCCCGCGCCTGTTGCGAGGTTGGATCCAGCCACGGGAAATCGCGTTGAACATCGAGTTTCCGAACATTATCCCCTTGCCAGACAACCGGTTTGAAAAGCC
>JANOTM010000023.1:0-2015 GCA_031416355.1 Gammaproteobacteria bacterium | reverse complement strand
ACGACTCGGCGCGGCCACCCAAGGCCGCCGCAAGGCGTACGGCCATGTCGGCGCTGATACCGGCCTTGCCATTTAGGATGCGAGAGAGCGCCACACGGGTCACGCCCAGATGCCTGGCGAATTCCGTCACTGTGATGCCGGTATCGGCAAAAACACCATCTCTCAGCACTTCGCCAGGGTGCGGCGGATTATGCATGCGCATCATAAAAACCTCTCGCGTCAGTGATAGTCCTGATAATCGACCAGCACGGCATCTTCGCCGTCGAACTTGAAGGTCATTCGCCAGTTCTTATCGACCCAGACCGCCCAATGACCCTTGAGCTTGCCGGAAAGTGGATGTAGCCTCCAGCCCGGCAACCCCATGTCCTCCGGCATCTTCGCCACATCCAGCCTGGCCAGCTGCATGCGGAGACGATTGGCGTGAGCCGGTTTTACCCCGGCCTTGCTCCCGCGTCGGAATAACGCCTCAAGACCCCGGTGCCGGAACGATTTAATCATAGTATAAATCGTATAGCGTGGCTATACACACGTCAAGGATTTGATCCTGAAAAGACTTAGGAAGCAGAAAATGCGTGGACGGTTGTACGTGGAAGACAGAACGGGGTTGGTGTGGCAGCCGCCACCCCTGGTCAGCCGAGCACTGCGCGATGCAGGCCGAGCCGCTCGGCCGCGATGGCGGCTTGGGTGCGGTTCTCCACTTCTAGCGCGCGGAAGATCGCCGTCAGGTGGACCTTCACCGTGGCCTGCGCCAAATGCAGCGACCGCGCGATTTCTTTATTCGATTTCCCCTCCACGATCAGCCGCAGCACCTCGAGTTGCCGCTCCGTTAGATTGAGCACCGGATCAGCCCGGTGTGGCGCGGCCTGGGCGTCAACGCCGAGATTGGCCAGTGCCGGCGGCACGTACATGCCGCCGGCGAGCACCAGCCGGACCGCGCTCAGCATGACCGCCGAGGTTTCGCATTTGCCCACATAACCCATGGCGCCGAGGCGCAGGGCCACGCGCATGTCCTCCACGTTCTCGGAAGCGGAAAGCACCAGCACCGGCAACTCGGGATTCGTGCGTAACAATTCGGCGAGCGCCGTCAATCCTTCTTTTCCCGGCATCCTCAGATCGACCAGGGCGAGCCCCAAGTCCGGGTGCGCCGCGGCGGCCACCATCGCCTCGACCCAGTCGCGGGCCTCGATAATAGCGGCCTCGCTGCCAAGCACCCGCAGTTGTCCGCGTATACCTTCGCGGACCAGCGCATGGTCGTCGGCAATGAGGATTTTGGTCATGCTTAATCTCACGGAAGTTCCTTTTCTAGCCTAAGCCATATGGCTTAGGTTGCGAGTGAAAATTTAGCCAACCGGACTATAGCGTACACCTGGTGCGAAGCGTAGCTTGATCGCTCGTAAGTATATCGCGCCTTGATTAAGACATGCGGACTAAAGCATGTACCGCGGAGATTCCAGATAAAGACGCAGTGGGCAGGAATTACACCCTGCACCAGCTGCCTCGACGCCATAGCGACGAACAGATCGTACACGTCATGGAAACGAACAAGAACGGCCCACATCACGCTTTAATAGACTGATTCGAACTGTGGGCAATTTTAGTGCACGTCGGTAGCAAGCCCGCCGGCAAACGAAACACATTGAGTAAAGCAAATCATGGCTCGCAAAAACTTGACTAGCGTTTCCATCAACCCTCTTTCCAGGCACTCGCTAAATCCTTTTTCACACAGCGGTGCCCCCGGGATATCCCGGACATTATGAATCGCGAAAACACGCGGCTGGTGAATGAGTTGGTGGAGGACAGCGGGCGCGGGCCGGCAGCGCACCTGGCCACCGTCGACATGGTGGCTGTCCATGACCAGAGTTATGCAGGACTGCTACCGCTATTGCAGCGCCTGGATGAGAGCCTGGCCGCGGCCGTCGAAGCGGCCGAGCACGTTTTTGCCGCGCGCGCGGCGGGAGACCTGTATCGCGGGCTTGCCATTTCCCCGGCCGATGTCGTTGCCGCATTGGGTCGTG
>JANOTM010000022.1:0-2269 GCA_031416355.1 Gammaproteobacteria bacterium | reverse complement strand
CCCACCACTGAACTCCAATATCGTTCGCCGTTCGAACTGCTCATCGCCGTCATACTCTCGGCCCAGTCCACGGACAAGGGCGTTAACAAGGCCACCGCCCGTCTGTTTCCGGTGGCGAATACCCCCGCCGCCATCCATGCCCTGGGGCTGCGCGGCCTTAAAGACTACATCAAGACCATCGGTCTCTATAACACCAAGGCTGCCAATATCTTGAAGACTTGCAAGCTCCTGATGGAAAGGCACGCGAGCGAGGTGCCCCGGACGCGGGCGGAACTGGAGGCCCTACCGGGGGTCGGTCGCAAGACCGCCAATGTCATGCTCAATACCGCCTTCGGCGAGCCTACCATCGCCGTGGACACCCATATCTTCCGGGTGGCCAACCGCACCGGGCTGGCGCCGGGAAAAACCGTATTAGAAGTGGAGAAAAAACTACTGAAGAGGGTGCCGAGCGACTACCAGCACGACGCCCATCATTGGCTCATACTCCATGGCCGTTATACCTGTATTGCCCGCAAGCCCCGTTGCGGTAGCTGCCCGATCTATGATTTATGCCAATACCGGCGTAAATTGTCCCCATGAGCAAACTCGTTTCCACCGGCTTAAGCTATGGCAGGCACGCGTCCGCGGAGCACGCGGCCGACGCGGTGAAGATGGCCATGGAGCGCGCCGAGCTGACCCGGGCCAATGGCGTGATTTTATTTCTCACACCGCACTACGCCCAGAACCCGGAGCCGGCCCTGCGCGCCGCCGCCCGTGCCGCCGGCAGCATGCAGGTCGTGGGTTGCACCGGCGCCGGCATACTCACCGATCAGGAATGGCTGTTGGATAGCGCCGGCGCCGCGGCCATGGTATTCGGTGGTGGCCTCACCCTGAGCCTGCCCGATGCCCAAAGCGAACAGACAGTATTAACCTTGTGCACGCCGTCGGGCATCTCCGCTGACTGGTTCGACCTACCGGTGCCGCGCATAGGCGCCGTGTCCGGCGACCTGGCGGGCCAGGGGCCGTTCAAAGTTTGGAACGGCTGCCGAGTTGCGGAAAGCGGGCGCGCCGAAGTCATGCTGGACGGCAGCCGCGGCGTGCTGCGCACCTCTCAGGGCGTACGTGCCCTCACCTCGCCCATCGAAGTGGCGGACGTCGCCGGTTACGACGTGCTCAAACTTGGCAATTATCCGGCCCTCAATGTGCTGGTGAAATCTCTGCCCGTGGGGGTGCGCGACATGGAGCAGATTCCACTGCACCTTATTATGGGAGGCGTCACCTTTGGCGACCCCATTAATGCTATACGCGAAGGTCGCTACCGCTTGAACCACATTGTGTCGGCCAATCTGAACAATCAATCCATCACACTGTCACACCCGTTAGCACGCGGAGAGCGCCTGTTCTGGGCGATGCGCGACACCTTAACAGCGGAACGCGATATGCGACTGACCATCGCCCGCACCCACGCTCAACTGAAGGAGAATCCCGACTTTGCCCTGCTGTTTCCGTGCATGGGCCGGGGGCCGCATTTCTACGGCAACCGCGATCGCGACCTGGACCTGTTGCGCGCCAGCTTCCCGAACCTACCGATCATCGGTTTTTATGGCAATGGCGAAATCGGCCCGCTTGACGACAGCAACCATCTTTATCAATATTCGACTGTGCTGGGATTGTTCTCGGCGCGGAGCACATGACGCATGTACGGCCAAGACCGCACCCAAAGCCGCAACCAGCTACGCCAGGTCTTTTTTCGCGCATGGCAACGCCAGCGTGAACAACAACCCTTGGTGGGTATTGAACGCATCATTGCCAGTGTCGCGCTGCGCCATCCGGAATATCATACCGTTCTGGAAAACCGGGCGTCCCACGAAGATCACGATTTTTCGCCGCAGACCGGCCAGTCCAATCCGTTTCTGCATATGGGCATGCACATTACCATTGAGGAACAGCTTTCCGTGGATCAACCCAGTGGTATTCGCGCCTACTATCAAACCATCATGAAACAGGGACTGGACGAACATGATGCGCAACATCGGATAATGGATTGTTTGGGCGAAATGCTATGGCAGGCCGATCGCCAGCGGAGCGCGCCGGACCCCACCGCCTATCTCACGTGTCTGGCACAGTTGTGCGGCGAGCCGCAAGTTGTTAATGACCTCGCGATACCAAGGCCATAGTAGAGGATACAGGAGTGACACCTACCTTAGCAGGAGCGACACACCGATTACCGCCTATGACACAAACGTTGCATAGATCCCAGTGGTGGTGGCGTGTGGCCGCCTGGGGAGTG
>JANOTM010000021.1:0-5271 GCA_031416355.1 Gammaproteobacteria bacterium | reverse complement strand
GCCCGGATTGCAGAACTCCTCGAATTCGGTGTAGACCTGATTGGTCAGCAGTGTGACATGGGTCGGGTCGGTGTTTGGCGGGGTGCTGGTGGGCTCTTCCACCCGCACGTCCAGGTTGGCCGTAAGGTCGTAGCTTTGCGGCCGGATCAGGACGATGCGGAATCTCACCGTCAGGGCATCGCCACGGCGCAGGAGGTTGAGCTGGTCCGCGTAGTTCGGGTGTACGGTGCTGCTGTACAACGTAAACTCCGGCGCGGTGTTGCCCAGGGGCACAGTCGGATCGGTCGTCACCAACGGGAAAGTGCCTGGCACTGGGTTGGTCCAGGTGATGCGATCGGTCATCCCCGGATAGGCCGTGCCATAGGCCGCCGACATGGACACCGTCGGGGTGAAGGTCGGATCGACAACGTATTGTGCCGGCAGCACATCCCGCAGCGTGATGTTCTTGACCGTGCCGCCGGTGGTCAGATTGCGGATCACCAGGGTGACCAGGCCGCGGCTGCCCACGGGCTGGGAGGTATTGACACCGGTGACCGCCTGGGTGACGGTGAGCCCCGAGGCGCTGGCGGGCACCAGGCTGCGCAGGCGCGCCGTATCGGAGACGGTGTAGCCGGGGGTGGAGCCGTTGGTGCTGGCGGGCACGGAGATGCCGCCATCCGGGGTGTCCACCTCGCAACCCCATTGCACGTCGGACGCGGTATTGGTCCGTTCCGTGGCGCAGGAGGTGGTGATCTTGCCCACGTAGAAGATATCCGCCTGACCGCCGGCCAGGGCGTCGACCGTGTCATTCGGTGCCTGGCCATAGGGCGGATCGACGCCAAAGTCCAGGTCGGAGTTGCCCACCGGCATGGTGAAACAGGTGCTGCCCCCCGGCGCCACGCCGTTGTTATTGGCCACGGCCAGGGCCGCGGCCTCCGTCGGACAGCGGTAGTTGATGAGGAAATTCCCCGTGCCCATGACGTCATCGAGGCGCAGGTCCTGCATGCCCGCATTGCCGGTGTTCTGCACCCGCACGCGCCAGATCACGTCATCGTTGATATTGCCATAGGCCGGGTCCGTATAGCTGGTCTGAGCGGCATCCACATTGCGCCCGCCCTTGATGACATTGGGCACCGGCTGGCGTATCGGCAGCTCGTCGGTATCGCTGTCGGTATAGGGGATCGTAACCTCACAGCTAGGGGTGAACTGCACACTGGCGCTTATCGTCCGGTTCACCAAGGTCAGGCCTTCTTCATTCAAGCTCGCATGGCGCCGTACCTGATAGCGGATTTCGATTTCCTCCTGGGTACCCACCCCCGTCTGCCCCTGCAGCACAAAGCTGGATGCGAAGGTCCAGGTCAGGGTGCGCCCGCTGACACCGCTCACCACTGGTTCAAAGGGCAATGGTGGGGTGATATTAAAGCCGATGAAGCTGGTGGAATTCGGCACATAGGTCAGACCCGACGTGCCCAGATCCTCGACCACGACGATGTCGCTCAGGTCGTCGCCGCTGCCACGCGGATTGCTCACGCGCACGCGCACCTCGCCGACGCCACACAGCTCGCAATAGCTCGCGCCTAGATCGTGCTGTATGAAGCTATCCGTGGCCAAACTCGGCGTGCACACCGCGTATGCGGTGTTGAACGACCACAGAAACGCAAAGGCAGCCAGTACCCTGCTGGCTGCCTTCCCGGCATCTTTGGTGAATTTTCCCATCAAATTTAATTAACTTTTAGGTTAGCAATGAAAGGTGCCGCTTTAAAGAGATGCTCTTAAAGATAAAGTGTAGTTGGTAATTTGATGATTATTAATCTAATCTGATATCTAACCTACGGTTCCCATGCGGAATTTTCCTGAATTGCGCCAACCGTCTGGCGCTTAGTGCGTTTTGTCGGGTCGCCGACAATATTCCCCTCCATTGCACGATAAACGGTAGGGACTAAACAGGCGCACACCGGTTCATACTGCCGGCTCGTAAACGAGTAGACCCAAGGCGCCGGGGGCGACGGCGGAATGTGAAAAGCGGCGCGCGCCGGCGTTGACAGCCGATGCAAGCCCGATACGCTAAGTTCAAGCGCCGGAAAACACCGCGAGGAAGACCGAGGACCCAAGTCGGCGAGCTGTTTGACAGTCGCGCAACACATGCTATGCATGCGCCCAATGAACAGGAGTTAAAGACTATGTACAGGTTTTTTGTCGCCAGCGTCCTGGCCATGCTGGTATCGGTGACCGCGGTTAGCGGAGCGGAAAAAGTATCCAAAGAACAGATCAAGGGTCTTGATGAGCAGGTGCAGGAAATCAAGACCAATGCGCTAGGCATTGCGGCGGAGCTCAACCGGCTGGAAGAGAAACTGCTCTATCCGTCGAATACGCAGCTCTCGGTATTTGTGTCATTGGCCCCTAAGCAGAAGTTCCGGCTCGATGCGATTGAGATTCAACTCGATGGCAAGACCGTCGCCCATTATTTATACGCCCAGAAGGAACTCGAGGCCCTGCAAGGCGGTGGCGTGCAACGCCTCTATACCGGCAACATCAAACACGGCGCGCACGATTTGCAGGTCAGCTTCAGCGGAAAATCCGGCGGCGGCGAGCTCAAGCAAAGCGCGAGCTTTAAAATAACCAAGGATGTCACACCGAAAATCGTCGGCATCACCCTGGCCGCGCCCGGTGCGGCGAACCAAACCATCGCCATCAAAGACTGGTAATCCATGTTCCGGCCCCGCTTTCTGCTGCTCGGGCTTCTTATTGCCACGGCGTCGTTCGCCGCCGACCCACCCAAGCGCAGCCCCTTGAAAGACATGTATTTCGGCGAGGCGCTGTACTACGCCCATCAGGGCGAACACTTCGCTGCCATCGCCCGGCTCGACACCGAATTGGGGCAGTACTACGGCCTGGACGAACCCGGGTTGGATACGCTGCATTTCCATATCAACGACGCTGAGTTTTCGGTGGGCGATTTCGAGCTGTCATATCGCATGCATATGCGCGCCGGGCGCGCCTTTAAGGCAGTGCTGGAAGGCAATGTCGCACCGGCGGTGCGCAATGAAGCGGCATTCCGGCTGGCGCGCCTCTATTTGCAAAAAGATCAGCCGAGCGACGCACTCACCGCCCTCAACCGCATCGAAGGCAAGGTTCCCGAGAACATACGCGACGATGTCAATTTCGTGCGCGCCAATACTTATATGGCCGTCGGACACTTCTCCGATGCGGTCAAGGTACTGCGCGACATGCAAAACGCCAAGGGCTACGAGGGTTTTGCGAGCTACAACCTTGGTATGGCCCTGTTGCGCAGCGGCCAGGAACAGGACGGCCTGCGGACCCTGGCCCAGGCCGGCCAGATCAGCAGCAGCGAACCCGGTGCCCTGGCAATGAAGGACAAGGCCAATCTGTTTCTCGGAAACCGGTTGTTAGAGAGCAAAAAACCGGAGCCCGCGAAACAATTTTTTGAGCGCGTGCGTCTCAAGGGGCCCTATTCCGAGCGCGCGCTATTGGCCTGGGGCTGGGCCGAAGCGAATATGCAGCATTACGATAGGGGGCTGGTTCCCTGGAGTATTCTGGCCAAGCGCAATGTCACCGACAGGGCGGTGCAAGAGGCGATGCTGGCGGTGCCCTATGCCTATGGCAAGCTCGGCATCCATGGCAAGGCGGCATTGGCTTACGGCAGCGCGCTGGAAGCGTTCGGCAATGAAGCCAACAAACTGGCGGCCTCCAGCAAGAGCATCCAAGATGGGAAATTCCTGCAGGCGCTGGTGCGCGAGGAGCTAAAACAGGACAAGAATTGGGTGGTCAAGCTGCGCGCACTGCCGGACAGCCCCGAGACTTACTATTTGCTGGAACTGATGGCGTCACACGAGTTTCAGCAGTCATTGCAAAACTATCTCGATCTCGAGGAACTGCGGAAACACTTCTCCATCTGGCTCGACGATATTGATGCCTACGAGGAAGTCATAGCCCAACGGCGTGCCTACTATCAACCGCTGTTGCCCGAATTGGACCGGCAGTTCCGCGTGCTCGACTCACAGATGCGGCTGCGCCTGGAGCAGCGCGATAGTTTGGACAGGCGCATCAAGGCGATGTTGGTATCCCCGAGGCCGGATTTCTTGGCATCCGTGGACGAGCGCATCATTCGCGAACAGCTTACTAACATCGAGAAGGCCGTTAAGAAAAACACCGGGCCCCAGGCGGCCGCGCAGCAGGAGCGCATCAATCGCCTGAAAGGCGTGCTGCATTGGCAAATCCTAACCGGCTACGACCAGAGATTGACCGACGCCTACAAGAATCTGCAGGGCCTGAACGAGGTCATCGCCGCGCTGAAGAAACAATATCTGTCCTATGTTCGGACGCGCCAGGCGGCGGCGCAAAGTTATGAAGGTTATAACGACGGACTCAGGCGCCTGCAGGTGCGCGTGCTGGATGCCCAGGACCAGGTGAAAACCTTGATGGCACGCCAGGGGCATATGCTGGAAGTGATGGCGATCAACGAACTGGAGCTGCGCATCCAGCGTTTAGCGGAGTATCAGGTCAAGGCGCGATTCGCCCTGGCCGACAGTTATGACCGGGCGGTAAAGGCACAGGAGGGCGGCAACCCATGAGTCGCGCGCGTCTGGCCGTGGTCCTGGCCACCTATGCCTGTCTGACGTCCTGCGCCTCCACCGGCGACAAGGATACCCTGGCGGATTTACGCAGCGTCCAGGCCGACCTCAAGGAAGTACAGATCGAGGGCGGGATAGAAAAGGCGATCCAGAGTTACCGGCGCTTTCTCGAAGAAACACCGGATTCCGGCATGACACCGGAAGCGATACGCCGCCTGGCGGATTTGAAGGTGCAGAAGGAATACGGACTCACCGAATCGGCGCAAGGCACAACCCGGGCCGCCGGCAAAAAGCTTAGCAAACCCAAAGGCTACGACGCCGCTGCCGCCAAGCAGGCGGATAAGGCGGACCGCAAGGAGCAACCCGCTACCTCCGAGTCGGTAAAGGATTTTGAAAAACGCGCGGCCGCCAGCCACGAGATCAAGTCGACGGCCGCCGCTGGCGCGGCCGCGCTGCCCGAGGCGGCGGACGACCTGCAAAACGCGAGCGCCCAGGAGGCGATCGTGCTGTACAAGAAGCTGCTGGCCAAGTATCCGAATTATGAGAGCAATGACCAAGCGCTCTACAATATGTCGCGCGCCTACGAAGAACTGGGGCAAGTTGAAGAAGCGATGAAGGTGATGACTCAGATAGTCACCCAGTATCCGCGCTCGCGCTCCTTGGACGAGGTGCAGTTCCGCCGCGGCGAGTATTTTTTCAC
>JANOTM010000020.1:0-21236 GCA_031416355.1 Gammaproteobacteria bacterium | reverse complement strand
CCCACGCGCACCGGACACGCACGCTACACCTGGCCAGGCGCCGAAATCCGGCGCTATCGGGATCAATTGCACGCCATGGAGCCCTTGGTATCTACGATGCCGGAACTGAATATGCACTGGGATTTGGTACGCCCCCTGTCTATCCCTGCCCTGGGCGGCCGGCTGGTGGCCATCCCCGCGACGGGGCAGGGGATTTCCCAACCGCGCCTGGCCGCGACCGGTGTGCAGGTGCGTATGCGTCGTGGTGGCGAGGTCTGCCGTTTGCCGGGACGCCGCCATCACCATAAGCTGAAGAAACTGTTGCAGGATCACGGCGTCACTCCCTGGCAACGGGAACGCCTGCCATTGGTGTTTGCCGGTGATGATTTGGTGGCGGTGCCGGGCCTGTGGGTGTGCGCGCCCTATGCGGCGGCACCGGAGGAACCCGGATGGCTGCTCCAGTGGCATACGAGTGGTGATAGATAGTCGTCGATTCTAAATATATGCGCCCGGCGCATGACTCGTTGTGAGTAGGTTTATCATTGTCTAAGCCGCGCTGTTCTGGTAGCCTGTGTTTCCGTTCGGGCTCATTTGGAAACCCCTCCTACCAGAGCCGGCAAGACAACGGAATTCATGACCAAACTTATTTTTGTTACTGGCGGCGTCGTCTCTTCCCTGGGCAAGGGGATAGCATCCGCCTCCCTCGCGGCCATCCTCGAGGCGCGCGGCCTGAAAGTTACCCTGCTCAAGCTTGATCCCTACATTAACGTCGATCCGGGCACCATGAGTCCGTATCAGCACGGCGAGGTCTACGTGACCCACGACGGCGCCGAGACCGATCTGGATCTCGGCCACTACGAACGCTTTGTGCGCACTACCCTGGGTAAGAGCAATAACTTTACCACCGGGCGGATTTACGAAAACGTGATCCGCAAAGAACGGCGCGGTGATTATCTGGGCGCCACGGTGCAGGTGATTCCGCACATCACCGACGAGATCAAACGCTGCATCCTGCTGGGCGCGGGCGATGCCGACATCGCCCTGGTGGAGATCGGCGGTACCGTGGGCGACATCGAATCGCTGCCGTTCCTGGAGGCGATACGCCAGATGGGCGTGGAGCTCGGCCACGACCACGTGGTATACATACATTTGACTCTAGTGCCGTATATTCATGCCGCCGGCGAAATTAAAACCAAACCTACGCAACATTCAGTGAAGGAGCTGCGCTCAATTGGCATCCAGCCGGACGTGCTCCTGTGCCGCGCCGACCGGCGTCTACCCGATGACGAACGCCGCAAGATCGCGCTGTTCACCAACGTGGCGGTGGCGGCGGTGATCTCGGCGGTGGACGTGGACAATATTTACCAGATACCCATGTTGCTACATGCCCAGGGCCTGGACGACATCGTGCTGGAAAAGCTGCGTCTCAGCGCACCCAAGGCCGATCTGTCGGAATGGGAAAACGTGGTCTATGCCATGAGCCACCCCACGAGCGAGGTGGAAATCGCGCTGGTAGGCAAATACATCCATTTGACGGAATCCTATAAGTCTCTGTCCGAGGCCTTGTCCCACGCCGGTTTGCAGACCCAGACACGGGTGCATATTCGCTACGTGGATTCCGAGAAAATCGACAAGGAGGGCACGGCCGCCCTGGAGAACGTGGATGGCATACTGGTGCCCGGCGGCTTCGGCGAGCGCGGCATCGAAGGCAAGATCAAGGCGGTTCATTACGCGCGCACGCACAACATTCCGTATCTCGGCATTTGTCTCGGCATGCAGGTGGCGGTCACTGAATTTGCGCGCAATGTCGCCGGCCTCAAGGGTGCGCACAGCACCGAATTCGACCCCCACACGCCGCACCCGGTCATCGCCCTGATTACCGAATGGAAGCAGGTGGACGGCTCGGTCGAGAAGCGTAGCGGTGACACCGATCTGGGTGGTAGCATGCGCCTCGGTGGGCAGCAATGTCGTCTTGCCGCCGGCAGCCGCACGCGCGAATTGTATGGCAAGGAAATCATTGTTGAGCGCCATCGCCACCGCTACGAGTTCAACAACAATTACCGTGAGTCATTGCAAAAGCACGGCATGATCATCGCCGGCACCTCCATGGATGCCAATCTGGTGGAGGTGGTGGAGCTCAAGGGTCATCCGTGGTTTATCGGTGTACAGTTCCATCCGGAATTTACCTCGACCCCGCGCGACGGGCACCCCTTGTTCAAGGGCTACATCTTGGCGGCGCGTGCCCGGCGTACCGCCGCAACTCAAAAGCAGGTACACGCGCTATGAAACTTTGCGGATTTGACGTAGGCCTGGACCGGCCGTTTTTTCTAATCGCCGGGCCGTGTGTCATCGAATCTAAAGAGCTGGCGCATGAGTCCGCTGGTCGGCTCAAGGAAATCACCGCGCGCTTGGGCATCCCCTTCATTTACAAATCTTCCTTTGATAAGGCCAATCGCAGTTCCGGCAAATCCTTCCGCGGTCTTGGCATGGACAACGGACTCAAAATACTCGAAAGCGTGCGCAAGGAAATCGGTGTACCGGTGCTCACTGACGTGCATGATATTCCCGAAATCGAACCGGTGGCGGCGGTGGTGGATGTGCTGCAGACACCCGCATTTTTGTGTCGCCAGACGGATTTCATCGCGGCGGTGGCCGCCTGCGGTAAGCCGGTGAACATCAAGAAAGGTCAGTTTCTGGCGCCGGGGGACATGAAGAACGTCGTAGACAAGGCCAACGACGCCGGCGGCAGGGGTCGCATCATGGTGTGTGAACGCGGCGTGAGTTTTGGTTACAACAACCTGGTGTCGGACATGCGCTCGCTGGCGATTATGCGCGAGACCGGTTGCCCGGTGGTATTCGACGCCACCCACTCGGTGCAACTGCCGGGCGGGCAGGGCACGCGCTCCGGCGGTCAGCGTGAACACGTGCCGGTGCTGGCGCGCGCGGCCATGGCCGTGGGCATCGCCGGTATCTTTATGGAAACCCATCCGGATCCGTCCAAGGCCATGAGCGACGGCCCCAATGCCTGGCCCCTGGACCACATGGAAATGCTGCTCGTCACGCTAAAGGAAATTGACAGCGCGGTGAAACGCGCGGGCCTGGCGGAGATGAACTTACCCTTGGTTTAATATCGCCTACACTTTTATTCCGCAATCAATAATTCTAGAACATATTCATTATGACAAAAATCGTATCAGTCCACGGACGCGAGATCCTCGACTCACGCGGCAATCCCACAATTGAAGCCGATGTTGTACTCGCCGGCGGCGCGCGCGGCCGCGCGGCGGTGCCGTCCGGTGCTTCCACCGGCGCGCGTGAGGCGGTGGAATTGCGCGACGCCGACCCGCAACGCTACGGCGGCAAGGGCGTGTTGAAGGCCGTGTCTCACGTCAATAACGATATTCATAAGGCCATCAAGGGCCTGGATGCGCGCGATCAAGCCGGCGTCGATGGCCGCATGATCGAACTCGATGGCACACCGAGCAAATCCCGTCTCGGTGCCAATGCGCTACTGGCGGTGTCCCTGGCGTGCGCGCGCGCCGCGGCGGCGTCGGCGAAGTTACCCCTCTACCGCTATTTGCATAGCGGCGACGCGTTTACTCTGCCGGTGCCCATGATGAACATCATCAACGGCGGCGCGCACGCGGACAACAATGTGGATCTGCAGGAATTCATGATCTTGCCCCTAGGCGGCTCGAGCTTCGCCGAGGCGCTGCGCTGCGGCGCCGAGGTGTTTCATGCCCTGAAGAAGGTGCTACAGGGCATGGGCTTGAGCACGTCCGTGGGTGACGAAGGCGGTTTCGCACCCAACTTGGCATCCAACGAGGCCGCTATACAGGTGATCCTGCAAGGCATAGAAGGCGCCGGTTATAGGCCGGGCGTGGATGTCTACCTCGGCATCGATGCCGCCAGCTCTGAATTCAGTAAAGGGGGTAAATATGTACTCGCCTCCGATAACGAATCTTTAAGCGCCGAGCAGTTCGCCGACAAACTGGTGGGCTGGGTAAAAAAATATCCCATTATTACCATCGAAGACGGCATGGGTGAAAACGACTGGGACGGATGGGCGCTGCTCACACGCAAACTCGGCAAGCAGGTGCAACTGGTGGGCGACGACCTGTTTGTCACCAATACGGCGATACTGGAAAAAGGCATACAACAGGGTATCGCCAATTCCATTCTTATTAAGGTCAACCAAATCGGCACCCTGACCGAAACCCTGGCCGCCATACACATGGCGAAGCAGGCCGGTTATACCGCGGTCATTTCCCATCGTTCCGGCGAGACCGAGGATACCATCATCGCCGATATCGCCGTGGCCACCGGTGCCGGCCAGATCAAGACCGGCTCGGCCTCGCGTTCCGACCGCGTGGCCAAATACAATCAGCTGCTGCGTATCGAGGAGGAGTTGGGCAAGGCCGCCACTTACGCCGGCCGCAGCGCTTTTCCCATGCTGAAGCGGTAGCTGCGTGGCCTTAGGCCTACACCCTATCTATGAATAACAGACCGGCGAAAATCGCTCTGTATATACTGATTCTGCTGTTGCTGGTGCTGCAATATCCCTTGTGGTTCGGCAATGGCAGCGTCATCGCCCGTTGGAAATTGAAGCAGGAAATTGCCGCCCAGCAAGCCGAGAACGCTAGTCTGCGTGCACGTAACCGTGCCCTGGAAGCGGAGGTGTCAGATCTCAAGCAAGGTTTGGAGTCAGCGGAAGCGCGCGCGCGCGCCGAGCTCGGCATGGTAAAAAAGGGCGAGAGTTTTTATCAAATTATTGAAAATCAAAACCGCCCTGCTGTGCGGGGAAAAGAAGCCCCAGTCCGGCCCGCACGTCCCTAGATGGGTGCGGGTGTGGAGAGACTTTATTGAGCGTCCGCTGCGGGTGGAGCCGGCAGAGGGTAGGGCAGATCCTTAAGTGTTAACGCCGGTCCGTCCTGACGTTCCAGATGTATGTCGCCGTGAGCGATGCTGCTAAGCTGCGCCACCACCAGCAGATCGTAACCGCCTGATGGGCTGGCTTGGGCATCCACCACCATGCCGGCCGACTGACCGGGAAAATCCGGCGCAAACACCGGCGTCCCCGGCAGCGGAGGGGTATCGCTTGCTACGCGGGCGCCTACCATGCGTTGCTTGAGGCGGCCTAGGTAATGCATACGCGCTACGATCTCTTGTCCTGGATAACACCCTTTTTTGAAATTGACGCCATCCACGAGATCGAGGTTGGTCATTTGCGGTACAAATTCTTCGACCGTGCCGGGCAATATACTGGGCACACCCGCCTGAATGTCGAGCCAGCGCCAAACCTGAGGACCCACTGGCATGGCCGCTGACTTCAGGCGATCCCATAGGGGCCCTATGGTCGCTACCGATCCTACCAATTGGAAACGCGGTGTCACGCCAGGCAGGCGCATAGCCGTGAGCGTGGCGTCACTGCGGCAGTCGTCCACTTGTACTGGCACCGGCCCCCAGAGTTCTTGCAGACGCAGGGCGGCGTTAGGTCCCGCAATCCCCAGACTGACAAGGGCCGGGTCAGCTGCCGTAAGCGTTACTTTGGCACGCAATATAAACATACTGAGCCGTTTTAGCGTTGTTTCTGCAAGCGCCGCAGGCAGTTGTAGTAGATAGGCATCGTCACGCTTAAAGATGCGAAAGATCGCCAGCATCCGGCCTTTAGGATTGCAGTAGGCGCTCAGCTGGGTGCGGCTGTCGGTCACCAGCCGGATATCGTTACTCAATTGCCCCTGCAGGAAGCCCTCTGCCTCTACGCCGTGTACTCGAAGCAGGGCTAGATGCGATATGTCCGCGACCACGTCGCCACCGTCTGCGGCGCGGGTTTCACGCTGCGGATCGCCAAAGTGCATGATTTCACCTGCCGCCATAACAGCGCCAGCGGCGCGCAATCGCGTTTCCCATTCGTTATTGAGGCCAGCCACTGATCGATATACCCTTTTTGGGTTGATACGGGGACACCGCATTGGTGTACGTTAGCGAATCGATTCTACAGTACAAGCTATGTATGTTTATATACGCCAGCTTAGTATTTACCATGATTTCAACCCTTTATCACACACACCGGCAGTGTTAAACTTTGGATATAGGTTGCTACTTACTGTAGATCTGCCGACAATGTGCGCGCATGCGGTCTGACGGACACCCAGATACCCCTTCCACAGTGACGCATGAATAAATATGGCCATGGAAGTCATTCCTTCCGGTGCTGGCTGATGGCACGTTTAGGACCCTCAGTTTAGTAGTCAAGGGCGCGATCTCGCGGGATAAATTTTATGCCACCGGTAGGGCATTACCCTAAAATAAAGTATTCAAAGGGGAGTCGATGATCAGAGTTTTCCGGCACTATATACCTGTGTCTTTAGTTACCCTGGGTTTTGTTGAACTCCTGATTTTGTGTGTCGCGATGTATATCGCGGTGCTGATGCGCTTCTGGGGCCTGAGCGCCGATGAAATCAAGACCCTGGGGATGCTGCAGACCGTAGGTCCGGTTTATCCTATTTATCCTAAGGCGCTGACCTTCACCATCGTTATGGCCATAGTCATGGTGGCGATGGGGCTATACCGGCGCAATTTTCCACGCGAAGCGTGGCAATATGCGCGCGTGATGGCAAGTTTTATTCTTGGTTTCCCCCTGGTGACCATCGTTTTCTACCTTATTCCGAGTTTGTTCCTGGGCCGTGGTGTGTTTGCCTTGACCTTCATGATTGCCTTCAGTGGCATCATGGTGGCACGCTTCATGTTCAACCAGTTCACCGGCCACAAAGGCATGAAAAAGCGCGTTCTGGTGCTGGGCGCGGGTACACGCGCGGCGAAAGTACATGCACTGGAGCAGGACGGCCACGGCCGGCACGGTTTTCAGGTGATCGGTTATTTGCCGTTGAAAGGCGGACATCACTTTGTAGACAAGAACAAAATAATCAGCGAGCCGGGCTCGATCTATTCGATAGTCGAAAAATATCAGATAGATGAAATTGTCGTAGGGGTGCGTGATCGCCGCGATGGCGGATTGCCGGTGGACCAGGTCCTGCAATGCAAGGTGCGTGGTATTTCGGTAATCGATCTAAGCTCCTTTTTCGAACGCGAGACCGGTCACGTGCAGCTGCAGTCGTTGAATCCAAGTTGGATAATATTTTCCGATGGCTTTGTACAGGGTTCGTTGCGCGATGTCACCAAACGCCTATTCGACGTATGCGCCTCTTGTTTGCTGTTGTTCCTGACCCTACCGCTGATGCTGGTAACGGCCATTGCTATACCTTTAGAATCGCGCGGACCCGTGTTTTATCGGCAGGAGCGTGTCGGTCAGGGAGATAAGAATTTTCAAGTACTCAAATTCCGCAGCATGCGCACGGATGCCGAAAAGGATGGACGCCCGCAGTGGGCCGGCAAAAACGACAGTCGCGTTACGCGTATCGGCGCGATCATACGCAAACTACGAGTGGATGAGTTGCCGCAGATACTTAATGTCTTGAAGGGGGAAATGAGTTTTGTCGGCCCGCGTCCCGAAAGACCGTTCTTCGTCGAACAACTGGGGCAGCAAATTCCCTATTACATCTATCGACATAACGTCAAACCCGGGATAACGGGATGGGCGCAGATCTGCTATCCCTATGGCGCATCGGTGGAAGATTCCATCGAGAAACTTCAGTACGATCTCTATTATGTCAAGAATCATAGCCTGTTTCTGGATTTGATTATTCTGTTCCAGACCATACAGGTAATCCTGTTTGGGCAAGGGGCGCGCTGATCGACGCCTATTTACGTATCATCAGCGGGTTTAGCGGGGAGTCATACCAGCTGCGCACGCGGTCGCCATCGAAGTAAACTTTCGACAATCCATATTCCCATACACTGCTCCACTCCATTAAAGGTTTGCCCTGAATGGCGCGTACCTCGGCCTTGGTAGAACCGATAGAAAATGTGCTGGCCGATGCTTGCGCAGACATGGGTCGCACACCATCTGCTTTGGCACGTAGCGGGCTGCTCGGGTCATCTTCCCAATGTGTGACCTTGCCGTCGCTAAAATTGATCTTTGACTTGCCGTAATGCCAAACGCTGTCGACGGTTTTCGATGGTGTCCCTTGTATGGCATAGACTTCGCCCACGGTCGAACCAAAAGTAAAATAATTTGTATCCTGCGCCGTCTGCACTTGTGCATTGCTTGCACTATCGGTGACTGTGGTCGTACTTAAAAGTGAGGTATTGGGTAGGGATGTCGGGTCTTTCCGTTCCTGTGGTGCCTGCCACAGGGCGTAGCCCAACCATAATACGAATGATATTAAAGCCATGCGGAAAAAAACTCCGTATCGGTTTTTTTGCTTAGCCGCATTTGAAGTATGGTAGCTGTGCGCTGCTTGGGTATTACTCCGTGGCGCGCTTGCAGTAGGTCGACCTTGTGCAGTATTAGTAGCCGGTGTGTAATCGGGATCGGCATGCGCCACCGCAGACTCAAGCGTGGTGGCTATCGGCGGTAAAATACCGTGTGTTCGATAGTGTACAGACAAGAGGTCAAACGCACAGTTAATCTCTTTAATCTTTTCATTGGCGAGAGACTGCGCGCGCGCATCGTTATGAAAGTGGTCGGGATGCCATCTTTTCACTAAACGTTTATATGCCCGGCGCACTTCTTGCCACGTGCAGCCAGGCGCAATTTCAAGGTGGTGATAGCTTGTCAGATACTTGTCTTTCATGGGGTATCAGTGTGCCCTCCGCGGCACCTGTGTTCCTTGATGGCGAGCCGAGTTCGGTTTGTTAAAATTGCTGCGGCTTCCTTTAAATAACCCATAAAGTTATTATAAATTAGTAAGTTATGAGTTGTCATTGGTTAAATTCAGATATCCGGTCGCGCCGGATATACGTGCCTACGCTTAACTACTGCGTAGATACTAAGACCTAGGGATATAGAGTTAGTCATGAAGTCGTACGCCTGGCGATCCACCCAGACAATCCCGCCAAATACCGTATTTTCCAGGGTTTCGACCCTGATATTATAACACCCGCTACGCAAATATACCTGTTGATTAGCGTGCGTGGCTGGTAAGATGACCGCAATATTGGCCGTAAATGCGCCATTTGTTTGCTCGGGGGGGCAAGTTGAGCGGTCCGAATGTGCATGCAGCAACGCTGCTAAAAATCATGACGTGCCAACGGCATGAGCGTGTGTACCAAAGATATCTGCGTTCGGACCACCTAAAATTCAAATTAGGCCAACACAATCAACTACAGTTATTCAATGCGGTTCAAGCGAGGTGCCAAAGTGGTTCGTGCCCAGTTTATTGTAATGCTGTCGATTTTCATGTCTATAACGGCATGCAGCACAAGACCCCCTATTGTTAAACCCAATAGCAATAACCCGGCGAAGGCCGCTCCGGTCAATGATGTTTATAAAATAGGCGTGGATGATCAAGTACAAGTATCGGTGTGGCGCAACCCGGATTTATCCATTACCGCACCAGTGCGGCCGGACGGGAAGATATCGGTGCCCCTGATCGGCGATGTGCAAGCCGGCGGCCTAGCGCCGGAAGAGGTTGCCACCGACATAGAAAAGAAACTTGCCTATTATATCCGCGATCCTAAAGTCGCCGTCATTGTTTCAGAGCTAAAGAGCCATGAATTCTTGACGCGCGTGCGGGTAACGGGCGCGGTACGCACCCCTAAGACCCTGCAATATCGCCAGGGGATGACCGTGCTCGATGCCATATTGGAGGCCGGTAGCGTGAATGAATTCGCCGCACCCAATCGCACCAAGGTTCATCGCAAGCTCGACCCCAAGTCCGAGCCTAAGTCGGATGCGAAATCTGAAGGCAAGTCTAAAAAGACCAAGGTCATTCCCATCAAGCTGAACGACATACTCACGGACGGCAATCTCAGTACCAATATCGAACTTAACCCCGGCGATGTAATCACGGTGCCGGAACGGTTGTTCTAACACAGCGAGTATTTACAGTATGCAATTATCCTATCCCCAAATGATCGATGCGCTTCTTAAAGAGGCGTTTGTGCACCGCAAGGCGGTCGTGGGCATCTTTTTGGCGATCAATGCGATTGCACTCATCGCTGGCTTAGCCTGGCCAAAGCAATACACCTCTTCGGCGACTATCATCGTCGACGAGAAAAATATTATCGAGCCGCTCATGAAAGGGGCGGCAGTGGTCACGGAAGTTGCGGATCGCGCAAAGCTGGCTAAAGAGGTTATTTATAGCCGCAAGCTGATGGGCCAAGTGCTTACCTCCCCTGGATGGGAAAAAGCGGGGCGCACGCCCAAAGAGGAAGACGCTATTATTAATAAGGCGATCATTCCCAATACTAAAATTATCAGCATCGACAAGAATCTTATCAAAATCGAATATTCCAACGCCAATCCCGATCGCGCATACAACACAACGAAGAAGATTTCCGATCTGTTTATTTCCGAAAGTCTGGCGGCCAAGGCGAAAGAAAGTCAGGACGCCTACGACTTCATCAGTACGCAGACCGACGAGTACCACGAGAAACTCGTTAATGCCGAAGCCTTGCTGAAAGATTTCCGTTCCGCCAATCTCGATGCGCAGCCGGGATCCGAAGGTGCCGTTGGAACTAGAATAAACTCCCTCGAAGAGAAAATTCAGCAGACTACCAATGATCTCAACGAAGCCGAAACTAAACAGGAGTCCCTGACCAAGCAGCTCTCCGGTGAAGCCGAGGTAACGGTGGCGTTCACGCGCGAAGGTCAGTATCGTACGCGCATCGCGGAATTACAGCAGCAGCTCGATACGCTACGCCTCAGCTATCAGGACACCTATCCCGATATCGTTCGCATCAAGCATCAAATCGAAGATCTGAACGAGGCCATAAACAAAGATCGTACCGAGCGCCAGGCAGGCAGGGGGCAGGCGCGCGTCTTGAGCGAGGAAGCCCTGGCGATCAACCCTCTTTTTCAGGAGTTGCGCCGTGAACTCTCTCAGACCAAGACCCAGATCGATACCTTGAAGGCGCGTCTCGTCGATGCCCGCAGGCTGCTGCACTCCGAAACTGCCCGTGGACGGCGGGTGCACGACAGCGAGGCGGCGCTCGCAGAGCTTACGCGCGACTATCAGGTTAACCGCGATCTGTATCAAGATCTGCTTAAACGTCGCGAAAATGCACGCGTTTCCATGAATATGGACATTGCCAATCAGGGGCTGACCTTCAAGATACACGAACCCGCAACACTGCCATCCGATCCCAGCGGACCGCGTTTCATTCATTTTATTCTGGGGGGCATTGTTTTGGGGGTGTTAATACCCCTGGGCCTGCTGCATGCAAAGCAACAATTTGACCCGCGCTTGCGGTTCGATTCGGTCATCGCCGACAAACTTAAACTTCAGGTGCTTGCGATTGTTCCACATTTGGTGACGCCCTCCGAAGAACGCGAAGTAGTCGCTAGTTTGCGTGGGCTAGCGCTGCTCATTGGTGCCAATTTTGGCATCTTGGCCCTGGTAGTCGGGCTGAAGGCAGGGGGGATACTCTCATGAGTAAAATCGAAGACGCACTCAAAAAGATCAGCGGCAACGGCGCGGCGCGTGGGCCTGGCCCAGCGGAGACGGCGCGTAGGCAGCAACTGGCGCGCGCACCCCAGTCTATTGCTCAGACTGCTCAATCAAAACAGGCTTCCACCGATATGACTCAGCGCGCGAGCTCACGCGCCGAGATCGCGCGCATGGAGGAGGTCACGCCTATCGGCGACAAGGCGATGGCGCACAACAAGATTATTCACCCAGAAATGGAGGATGGACGCGTACTTAATGCATTCCGCGAGTTGCGCACCAAGATCATACAAAAAAGTCTCAATGGTAACGGCGTTATCATGGTTACCGGTGTCACCTTAGGCGACGGCGCCAGCTTTGTGGCACGCAATCTTGCGGCGGCATTCGCTCTTGATACCAGCAAGACGGCGTTGCTGCTCGACTGCAACCTTAAGAATCCTCAGTACGATGGCATCAACTCCGCGGGGGCTAGGCTGGGATTGACGGACTACCTGGAGTCGGAGGACATACCAGTGGATAAGATTATCCATCGTCCCGGCATCGATAGGTTTCGCATGATTCCATCGGGCGTCCAGTGCGAGGTGCCGGCGGAGTATTTTACCTCCGTTAAGATGGGCAAATTGCTGGTACAACTTAAGGAGCGCTATCCCGAGCGCTACGTTATTTTGGACACCCCGCCCATAACAGAATCGGCGGATACCAGCATAGTCGCCGATCTGTGCGACCATATATTGCTGGTTGTACCCTACGGCAAGGTCACGGAAACGCAGGTCGAGGCGGCGGTCAAGGCCATAGGTCAACGCAAACTGGTCGGTGTCGTTTTCAACAATGAACCACAGCTTCCCAAGCCGAGTGTATGGAAGTCCATCTGGAAGCTAACGCCTCCCTAGTCCCTTAAATCGAAAAAATACTCTGCTTGCAGGCGGGGGGAGTGTCAATGTCGATACAATACACACGACAGAAGGTGATAATCTGGTTTTGCGTGCTCGGCGCTGTGTTTTTTAGCGCCAGTCCGCGATTTTCACAGGCGCTGGAGTACGGCTATACTTTGGAATATCACGCCACGCAGAGTGACAATGTTTCGCTTAGCGAAATAAATCCGCAGCGCGAACGGATCAGCACCAGTCGTGCCACCCTGTTTCTGCGTGAGACTGCGTCTCCAAATGTACGGGCGAATATCCTTGCAGGCGTGGCTAAAGATAACTATGCCGACAATATCTTGGCCGATCGTACACGCTTGAATCTGGGGGCCAATGTCAACTGGACTATAGTACCGGAGGGTTTTTCCTGGATCATCGAAGACTACTACGGCCAGACTTTTCAGGACGTCTTACAGCCGGGTACGTCGGACAACCTGCGGGACGTTAATGTGTTTTCCACCGGTCCAGACATAAATTTTCGAATCAACCCAGTCAATCGGCTATTTACCGGATTCCGCGTTGGCAATTATTATGCCGAGCAGACGAATATCGATTCGAATCGCTACTTCGGTTTCGGAGGGTGGCGTTATAAGGCATCTTCCACCACCGATGTGTCCCTAAACTACACTCTGATGCGCCGTATCTTTAAGGATACATCGATCAATGGCGATTACGATCTCGAGAATATATTTTTCCGTCTCGAATCTAAGCGCACGCAACGATCCACGGTAGCGGTGGATTTAGGCGTGAGCCACTTTGAGTCTGATGCTGGGGCGAGTCTCGATGCACCTTTGGCGAGCATGCTGTTCACGTACGCCATGCCGCGCGGCGCAGACCTGAAGATCACGGCAAATACTCAGTTCACCGACGCAACCAACGCTATTTTGGCGGCGGGTAGCGTAAACGCAGTCACTGCACCTATAGGCAACACCGACAGTAGTCGTATCTATCGTCTCAAGGAAGTGGATGGATCGTATACCCAGCCCAGGAGCTATGGTACCGACCGGGTACGGCTGTTTGCGCAACGGCTGGATTACGAAGCAGTGTTTTTAGATCAGGACCGGGCGGGCGCCTCTGTAGATGTGGGTCTGGGTTTTACCAGCACTCTTTCCGGTGCGCTATTTACCAGCTATATAAGTACTAATTATATAGACCAAGCGTTTATCGATAAAGATGGGATAGTCGGCTTGCGTTTTCAATACCAGATGCGCCCACAGGTATTTCTCGGGCTTGAAGGACGCAGGACCAACCGGGTAAGTAACCTTTCAACGCGCGATTACGACGAGGACCGGGCTATTGTTAGTATTGCATACCGCAGCATTCCATTCCGTGTCGATTAGTTTGGCGTTACCAGTGCGAGGCAGGTATCTATGTATCTTGAGTATTTCAAGTTAAAGGAACACCCATTTCAGTTGACGCCGGATTCCGACTATCTCTATATGAGCGAGTCGCATGCCCGGGCGAAGGCCTATATGGATTATACCATCTGGAACCGCGATGGATTTGTCGTGGTAACGGGCGAAGTAGGCGCCGGTAAGACCACGCTGATCCAGAAACTATTGTCGGAATTCGACGAAAACATCCTGGTTGCAAAGATATTTCAAACCCAGCTGGACGAGGTGGAGTTTCTTCAGGCAGTGCTGGTTGAGTTCGGGCTCAACCCGTTTAATGCCAAGAAAGTTGAACTTCTCGATATGCTGAGTACATTTTTGATCGATAGCTTTCTTGCATCCAAGCAACTTATTCTGATAGTGGACGAAGCCCAAAATCTAAGTAAAAAAGTACTAGAAGAAATCAGAATGCTTTCCGGTCTAGAGACCCAAAAAGAAAAAATACTTCACGTTATCCTAGCGGGACAGCCGGAACTCAATAATCTGCTGGATTCGGCGGATATGGATCAATTGGTCCAGCGCGTGCGTTTGCGCTGCCATATTTCGGCATTGACACAAGCGGAGATGGCCCACTATATTACCCACAGACTACACGTCGCCGGCGCAAGCAATGCCGATCTGTTCGATCTGGATGCCATTGCGTCGATATATATATATACCGGCGGTATCCCGCGTCTTATCAACACACTATGCGATACGGCGTTGACCTGCGCGTATACTGACGAACAGCCTTTGGTTACCGCGGCCGTGATAAAAACCGCCATCGAAGAGCTGCAGTGGCCGCCCTACCAGGAACGTGCCAAGGCACGCGCACTGAAGAACAGCGCCGCTTCCAGTTCGAAGGCGAAGCTCGACGAACTGCTCGATAGCAACCGCCGTTGCCTAACGGCGGTTGCGGATAAACTCGATCGTCTGGAACCATCGGCTGCACTGCTTACGGAGATTGTGCATAAGATGGGTAGCATAGAAAAGCTATTGCAACGAATTGCCGGCGGGACCTTGGAGAAAGAAGACAAGAAGCCTGCAAAAAGTAAACATGGTGCAATTAATTAGAGCGCGTATGGCACGCGATTCGGATCTGTGCGTGTAGGAATATTTAGCGCCGCGGTAGTTCAGATCAGTCTTAAGCCATCAACCTAGTGCGCGCCACGGACAATCCGCGGCGGCGCCGATTTACTTGTTTTTATTTGGACAATTATGAAAAATGCAATGACTATCGACGTGGAGGATTATTTTCACGTCTCGGCGTTTGCCGCCCATGTACGGCCTTCCGACTGGGAGGGCTACGAGTGCCGTGTCGAGGCTAACACCGAAAAACTCCTGGATGTTTTCGATACCGGCGGTATCAAGGCCACGTTCTTTGTTTTGGGTTGGGTGGCGGAGCGCTATCCTGCCCTGATCAAGGGTATCGCATCCCGGGGCCATGAGATTGCCTGCCACGGCTATTCCCATCGCCTGGTCTATAACCAGTCGCCGGCGGAGTTTCGTGCCGAGACGGAACTTGCCAAACGCCTGCTCGAGGATCTTGTGCAGATGCCGGTGCAAGGCTATCGCGCTGCCAGCTATTCTATTACCGCCAAATCCATGTGGGCGCTCGATACGCTGGTGGAGCTTGGCTTCAGCTACGACTCGAGCATTTTTCCGGTGCGACACGATCGCTATGGCGTACCAGGCTCGCCGCGCGCGCCGTATCGCTTACGGACGCCGGCGGGTTACTCGATTTTAGAATTTCCTTTAACCACGGTGGAACTCGGTCGCTATCGATTACCGGTGTCGGGAGGCGGCTACTTCCGATTGTTTCCTTATTTTCTGACCAAGATGGCCCTCGCCAGCGTGAACCAGAAAGAACGGCGGCCGTTTATTTTTTATCTGCATCCGTGGGAAGTCGATCCCGCGCAACCGCGCATCGAAACCAGTTGGTTTTCCCATTTTCGGCATTACAACAATCTCGACCAATGTGAACCCCGTCTGCGCCAGCTTATGAAGGACTTTGATTTCGGCACCGTGAGCGAGATATTGCAAAATCTTGGTTTAAGCAAGGAGCCGATCCATGCTTGACCGCTTTTATATTAGGCGCCTCATAGAGGCGCTATGGCTGGGGTCACTGCTGCTCATACTTGCGGCGAGTTTTCTATCTAATGGCACCAAGATTGTCGAATGGGCCACTGCCGGCTGGTGGAACTTCGGCCACATACCGGCGTATGCGCTATTTGCCGGTCTCACCCTGATCGTTGTATCGCAGCGGATCAAGCTCACTTTCGGGCTATTAGCTGCCTTGGCTGTAGGACTGGGACTCTTTGGGTTGACTATCGAAGTACTGCAGCCCCATTTCGGCCGGACCGCGAGCGCAACCGACTTTGCCTATGACATGTTGGGCATTCTGCTGGCCATGGGGGCTTTCTTTTTTATGGGCCGGGGAGGTCAAGTGTGGCGTTTCCTTGCCAAGCCCGGCAAGTGAACCGGCTGGTTATGGCGAATAATTTGCGATCGGCCCCCTTGTCCAGTACGGCGGCATTGACACTTCGGCCGCTGGGGCAGGGCGAGGAGCGATTATGGGATGCTTTTGTTGACACCCGATCCGAAGCCAGCCTGTACCACCGTTCCTCGTGGCGCAAGTTGATTCATGATTTATTTGGTCATGAGACTCTATACCTGTATGCGGTGAATGCAGCGGGCGACTGGGTGGGTATTCTGCCTGTAGTTCGCTTACGTAGCCGTCTGTTCGGGGATTACATGGTGTCCATGCCGTATGTGAATTATGGGGGCGCCCTGGGACTGACTGCGGAAATCGAGGCTGCGCTCATGCAAGAGGCGGGTCAGTCAGGGCAAACCGCGGGTGTTAGTCATATCGAATTCCGCGACTCGGTTGGACGTGCCGGCGCATGGAAAGTGCGCACCGACAAGGTGGTGATGGAACTCACCCTGCCAGCTACCCACGATGAATTGTGGAATGGCTTTAACCCCAAGCTGCGTGCGCAGATCCGTCGACCGCAGCGCGAGCAGACCGAAGTCATCCACGGTGGTGCTGAACTCCTGTCCCAATTTTATGGGGTTTTTGCACGCAACATGCGGGATTTGGGCACGCCGGTTTACGGACAGGCATTTTTTGCGGCCATCATGGCGGCGTTTCCAGCATCCGCGCACATCGTTATCGTTAGGCATGGGCAGCAACCGGTGGCAGCGGCGTTTTTATTGGGACATCGTGATCGTATGGAGATACCCTGGGCGTCGTCTTTGCGCGAATATAACCAGCTGGGGGTGAACATGCTGCTCTATTGGGAGGCATTGCAGCGCGCCATCGCCGGCGGCTACAAAACCTTCGACTTTGGCCGATCCTCGATAGACAGTGGTACTTACCGTTTCAAGAAGCAATGGGGCGCGCAGCCGCGCCAGCTCTATTGGCATTATTGGCTCGCTCCGGGGCAGGACCTGCCGGAACTCACCCCTAGCAGCCCTAAATACCAGCTTGCCATTCGCGCCTGGAAGCGCCTACCTTTGTTCCTGGCAAACCGATTGGGCCCGCATATTGTCAAGAATTTGCCTTAGCCCCGGTCTTGCCCAGTCGAAGATGGCGTTATTTTACCCTTGTCCTACTGGTGGCGATTATTCTTCTTCCAAGGGCCATGGGACGGTTTTTGGCTTGGGAGGGCATAGAGGGTGCAAAAAATGCTGAAACACGCGCTGAAGGGGTCTGTACGCGCTGTGTTGGCGCGGCTGGGGCGACAGAACCGCGCACCTTGGCGGGAGTCATTGTTGATCCTGATGTATCACCGGGTGTTACCTCCCGATCATCCGGAGTTGCCCATCATCCAGCCGGGCATGGTGGTATATCCCGAAACCTTTGGTATGCATTTGCGCATGCTTAAAGAACGATTTGAAGTCGTGTATCTGGGTGACTGGCTGGCGCAATGGACCAGCGGCAAGCCGCTGCCCAAAAAGGCATGTGCAATCACTTTTGACGACGGCTGGCGTGACAACTACGACCATGCCTACCCCGTTTTGCAGGCGGCTGGCCTACCCGCCACGATATTCCTGGTATCGGATAAAGTGGGCACACCCGGCACGTTTTGGCCGGAATGCTTGGCGCGCATTATTTGGAACGGCGGACTTGGGCATGCCCCGGCGATTTGGAATTCGCCCACGTTTGCCTGGCTACAACAGCTTGGGACTACCTACCCATTCGGCCAGCGTCCCGCGACTCGCAACGAGATCGATGCCATTATTCAGCAGTGTAAGCGATTTACCGACGCCGAGCTGTACCAACGCCTTGCCCGTATGGAAAGCCATATTGCCGCGGTGCAAACGGGAGTTACGCCGGACTTGCTCGATTGGGATCAGGTCAATGAAATGGCGCGCAGCGGGCTGGTGCGTTTCGGTTCACATACCCGCAACCATGTGCGGCTAAGCAACGCCATTGATGGCCAGGTGTTGCTCGATGAAATCCAGACATCGAGACGCGTCATCGAGGCGCACACCCATCGGACTGCTGATATATTCTGTTATCCCAATGGCGACTATACGCCGGAAGTGAAGCGGCTGGTGCAGGATCACTATCAGGCGGCCTGTACCACGAAAAGGGGCTGGAACGACGCCAGGAGCGATCGCTACCAGTTGAGGCGCATCGGCCTACATCAAGACGTGGCGTTCGACGAGACCTCGTTTTTGGCACGTTTGTCTGGCTGGATATAAACCCGTTTATAGGCCGGCATACAAATTTTCATAGGCGTGCAACATGGCGTCCATGCTGAACTTGGTCACGACGTCGGTCCGCGCCTTTTGCGCCAGTCTTTCCCTAAGGGCCGCATCATGGGCAATAAGCTCTATGGCGTTAGCGATCTGTGGCGCCGAAGCCACGTCCACCAACAGGCCATTTTCGCCGTGGGTAACGATTTCCTCCGGTCCGCCGCTACGAGTGACAACCACCGGCAGACCGCAGGCCATGGCCTCGATGGTGGCGATGGAAAAACCTTCGGTAGTGGAACTCAATAGAAATATATCGAAATTGTTCAACACCTGGGCCACGTCTTCTTGGAAGCCGAGGAAGAATACATGCGCTTTTAAACCAAGATCGTCCCGTAGTTTCAATAAATCCTCGTACAGGCGCCCAGACCCATCACCTGCGATCATGAACTTATAACGCGTCGATTTTTTAACGAGTAGGGCGGCGGCATGCAGCAGGACATCGTAGCCCTTGGGTCGCCTGATGTTGCCCATGGCGCCAATAACGATATCGTCGGCCGTTAAGCCGAATTGGTTTTTGAGATGTTGGCTGCGCTGTGGGCGGAATAAGTGGGTGTCGATACCGTTGTAGATAACAACGCATTTGTGGCGCGCCAACATACCGCTTTTCAATACGGTATCGTTGAGGGATTGCGAGACAAACACCACCTTGGCAGAGCCGCGATTGAGGATGCGAAATTTGGTGTGTAACAACTTGCTATGAGGGTTGACGTCCACCGCGCCGTGAAAAACCGAAATGACCGGTACCCGGCATATCAAGCCGGCGAGGCTGCAATATACATTGGAGCCAAATAAATGGGACTGTATGACATCAATCTTACATTTACGAATAATGCGTACCAGTTGATACAGGTATTTCAGGCTGAACGACCCTTTGGTATCGGCGAAAAACGGTTCTAAGCCAGACTTACGCAGCTGTCCGGCGACCCAGCCTTCGGATTTTATGACGGCGTATGATCGGTATTGGGTGGGATCGAGGCCGCGGGCCAGGGCCAGGAACACCGTCTCAGCGCCGCCCGGGCCGCTGGTATCGATGGCATGGAGTATGTTTTTCATGCGGGTTGTCCGAGGCTATCTTGGCGTTAGTCCAAGATAGGTCTGTAGCTCGAACAAGAACGGGCCGAGGTCGTGCAGGCGATTCACCTCGTAACGCATGCCACGTTGATAGGGCGTGCAAAACCGCCCGATAGCGTGCAGCTTCTCGCGCACACTGACCTTAGTTCGATCTGCCTTGAGTTTCAGGTAGAGGTGGTCCAGGTCCCCCATGAGCCACCGGCTTTTTACCCCAACCTTGTAGTTTTTGACCGCCGCTACTGTTTCTCCCAGCGCCAATCGATAGAGCATATGCGGGAAGTCGACGCCGGCATCGATCGCCAGCTGGAGCGAGCCCCAGAAGCGTCCGTTGATTTCCATTAAATACGGCGTGCCATCGCCGGCAACTTTGAACTCCACCATGGCCACGCCGTGCCAGTTAATGGGGGTAAGTAGCGCCTCGGCGATTTCACGCATCCGGGGGGATACCGGTGCGCTGGCACTGAGCACGCTGACGCCGCCCTCCGGGGGTTTCTCGCGCAGGCGCTGATGCGCGAAAAACGCGAGTGGCCGGCCGTTATCGTACAAAGCGAATATCCCTTGACCCTGGCCGTGTATATATTCTTGGATCAGAAAAGGTTGATCTTGGAACCACGTATGGGCATGGATAATTCGACGCAGTTCTTGCGGCGAGCCCGCGATTTTAACCGACGTACTCAGCCAGCGACCTTGGGAGAAGATACGCGAGCGCGCGGGTTTTAGCACCGCGGGAAATTGGACCGCGTCGATCAGATCGGGAGTCAAGCCCCCGGGGTCGACAAAACGCGTCGCTGGCATGGGCAGGCCGAGCTTCTGGGCGGTTTGAAAAAGCCGGTATTTATCGGTGACCATATCGTAGGTCGCAAACGTCGGACAAGGGATGCGGACATCCGGCAGCCGCGCCCGATATTTCAGCACCAGGGCGGTAGTAACGTCGGTCATGGGGAACAAGACATCGATGCCGGACTCAAGTATGACGCTGGACAAGGCCGCAACGAAATCGTCGGGCGCATCATGCGGCGAGGGATAAACGATGCCGGCACGGCTGTATTTCGATGAGCCGGCGAGGGTGCGGCGCGTAACATCGCCGGTAATGACAGGGATTCCGTGTATACCTAAGGCGCGGGTTGCAGCGAGGGCGCTTCGTTGATTGGCGTCAAGGATTAGTACTTTATGCATTTCTACCCCTGAGGATCATGCCTATCAGCGAGGTCAGCGGCAGACGCGCGCATGATACCTAGCGCGATACCTGGATACAATAGGCGAATAATCCGATCCGCGGATTGCATTCAGCCCGGAGGTAACGGTCGGCGCTAGCTGTGGATACAGAATGTAGCAAACTCCAGAAAAAATTATCCTGGACTATACGTGCAAAGCGTATGGCGCTGTATAGCGGCTGTCGTGCACAGGCTTCAAGACCCATCGTCGGCGCGAACGTGTTTGCGCCAGTATCGCGCGATTTCTCTATCTACCGCTGACCTGACTTTTTCGTAGAATTGCCCAAACTCTACACCACGTTGGGCCGTAACCTTTACGATCTCCGCGGTCAGCAGCGCTCTATCGGCGATCACACGGCGGATCGATTGTGCGATGTGGTGCGGTGCGTGGTCGGTGTAGATCGCAGC
>JANOTM010000019.1:0-6100 GCA_031416355.1 Gammaproteobacteria bacterium | reverse complement strand
AATTCGTCGATCAGGCGCTGCAGCGCCACCGCCTCTTCCACCGGATTTAAATTCTCGCGCTGGATGTTCTCGATGAGCGCGATGGCGATGGCGGCGTCGTCCGGGATATTGCGCACCACCGCGGGTATGGTCTCGAGCCCCGCCATTTGGCTGGCGCGCCAGCGGCGCTCACCGGCGACGATTTCGTAACCGCCGCCGGGCAACGGCCGCACCACGATGGGCTGCACCACGCCCTGGGCCTTGATGGAGCTCGCCAACTCCTCCAGCCCTTCCTGGCTGATGTGGCTGCGCGGCTGATACTTGCCACGCTGCAGCATATCCACCGGCAGGTGGCGCAGCTCTTCCTTGGTGCCGGCGTCGGCGCGCAGCGCACCGCCTAACAAGGCATCCAATCCGCGGCCGAGCCGGGGTTTTTTAGTACTCATGTTCATACCTCACCTGCCGTACGCGCGGCGCGGGCACAGGGTTTAAAAGAATGGCCGGGTTTATACATGGGCGGCCTGTTCGCGCCGCAATATTTCCCCGGCCAGGGCCAGGTACGCCTGCGCGCCGCGGGAATGCATATCATAGTTGATCACCGGCTTGCCATAACTGGGTGCCTCGGCCAAGCGTACATTGCGGGGAATAATGGTGCGATATAGCTTGTCACCGAAGTGCTGGCCGAGCTGGGCCGAGACCTCGTTGGCCAGGGTATTGCGCGGGTCGAACATGGTGCGCAGCAGGCCCTCGATCTCCAGTCGCGGATTCAAGGTCTCGCGTATACGACGTATGGTGCCCACCAGGGCGGTGAGGCCTTCCAGGGCAAAATACTCGCACTGCATGGGTATCAACACCGACTGCGCTGCCACCAGGGCATTCACCGTTAGCAGGTTCAGCGACGGCGGGCAGTCGATGAGCACGTAATCGAATTTATCTTCGAGGCTGTCCAGGGCGATGCGCAGGCGCCGCTCGCGCCTATCGAGATTGATCAGCTCCAATTCCGCGCCGGACAGCTGGCCATTGGCCGGCGCCAGGGTGTAGCCGCCTTCGGTGGGGAGCAGCGTCTCGTTAATCCCGGCGACACCGATAAGGACTTCATAAGTAGTAGGGTGGGCCTGTTCCTTATTAATACCACTGCCCATGGTGGCATTGCCCTGGGGATCCAGGTCTATGAGCAGGACGCGGCGGCGCGTCTTGGCCAGGGACGCGGCCAAGTTGATGCTGGTGGTGGTTTTACCCACACCGCCCTTCTGATTGGCTACCGCCAGCACTTTTACCATAACGTCTCGTCAGCGTTTTTGCAGCGTTGATCAGGCAGGTAGCGGCGTAATAACGACGACATGCCGTGCCGCTTGCAGGCCGGGTATGGTCAGGGCATGCGCCGCCCGCACTTCATAGCCGGGAGGGATCGCCGCCAGTTCTTCCTGCGGATACACCCCCTTCATGGCCAGGACCTGCCCACCGGGACCATACAAATGCCGGCTGGCCACGAGCATATCAGCAATGGTGCTGAAAGCGCGAGAGACTAGCGTATCGAATGGGCGTGCCGGCCGATATTTTTCCACCCGCTCCTGGGTAATTTCGATATTTTTCAGGCCCAGTTCGGCGCAGACTTGGGTCACGAAGCGGGTTTTCTTGGCATTGCTGTCGAGCAACACGAAGTCCAGGTCGGGCCGCGCCATGGCCAAGGGGATGCCCGGCAAGCCGGCCCCGGTGCCCATATCCAGCACCCGCCGGCCCTGGAGATAGGGCAATATGGCCAGGCTATCGAGAAGATGGCGCGGGATCATTTGCTCGGGTGCGCGCACCGCGGTCAGGTTATAGGTCCGGTTCCATTTTTCCAGCAGGTGTACATAGGCCAAGAGCCGTGTCTGCGCGTCCGCGGGTAGCGCACTTCCCATGGCAACAAGTCCATCGTGCAGGATCTGGTTTAGCATAGTGTATTCCGGCCACGGACGGCAAAGCGCCCAGTGTACCCCAGAGGCTACCCGTAGAACCGGCCCAACAGTGCATCTCGCGCCTTGTCAATCTTAAGTGGGTACAGTAGTCTCAGCGAAGTAACTCAAAAATATCCAGAATTTTATAAAATCAATCCTAAAAATTTTAAGGAGAACACCATGAAAAAAATGACATTCACCCTGCTTGGATTGCTGGCCGTGATGCCGGTCTATGCCGCCGATTTCAATGCCGCGCCAGTAGCGCCCGCGGCATCGGCCCCGGCCCCAGCCGCGACCCCTACCGACGCTGCTGCGCCGGCAACCCCGGGCGGCAGCGTTGCCCGTGCCGTGTTCACCAGCGCGGTCACCGATCGCGAACCTACAGACACTATTACCAGTCTCAGCAACGACGCCACCAACATCATGTTCTTTACCGAACTCCAGGGCCTACAGGGACAGACCGTGACCCATCGCTGGGAACATGGGGACAAGGTTATGGCGGAGATTAAATTCGACGTCGGCAGCGCACGCTGGCGGGTCTTTTCCAGCAAGCGCCTGGACCCTTCCTGGACCGGTGAATGGAAGGTAGCGGTGGTCGATGCCAATGGAGGAACCTTGAGCGCGTCCACCTTTACGTACACGGCGGCGGCCAATAGTGCCACCGATAGCGCGCCCCCGGCGGCCGCCCCAGCCATGGCGCCGGCGCCCACGAAGTAAATCCAGCGACTGCTGTTTCCCGCTGTCTCTAAAACCCGGCCAGGGAAATCCTGGCCGGGTTTTTTGCGCGCCTGTCAGGCGCGATGCTTAAGATGTACCAGCAGCAAGGAAATGGCCGCCGGCGTCACGCCGGAAATGCGCGCCGCCTGGCCCAGGGTCACGGGCCGGTGGCTCACCAGCTTCTGCCGCACTTCGGTGGAGAGACCCCGTACCCCGGCATAATCCAGTTCCGCCGGCAGCAGGGTTTCCTCGTGCTGCACGTGTTTTTCGACCTCGTTTTGCTGGCGCTCGATATAGCCTGCATACTTGGCTTGGATTTCCAGTTGTTCCGCCACCGCGCTATCCGCGACCCCGGGCCCGACCGTGGGCAGGGTCATGAGTGCGGCATAGCCCACCTCGGGGCGTCGCAACAACTCCATAAGGGAATATTCGTGCGGGAGTTCCTGGCCCAATACGCGTTGCATGTGCTCCGCCGACGTCGTCTGCGGGCGTATCCAGGTGGTGGTCAGGCGCGCCTGTTCAGTGGCAATCGCCTCCTGCTTAACACTGAATCGCCGCCAGCGCGCCGCGTCCACCAGACCCAGCCGATGGCCTATGGCAGTGAGGCGCAGATCGGCATTGTCTTCGCGCAGCAGCAACCGATATTCGGCGCGCGAAGTAAACATTCTATAGGGTTCACTTACACCGCGGGTGATGAGGTCATCGATGAGCACGCCCAGGTACGCCTGGTCGCGCCGCGGCCACCAAGGTGCCTGGTCTTTAGTTTGTAGCGCGGCATTGATGCCGGCGAGCAATCCTTGCGCTGCCGCCTCTTCGTAGCCCGTGGTGCCGTTGATCTGTCCGGCAAAATACAGCCCGGCTATGATTTTCGTTTCCAATGTCGGCTTGAGATCACGTGGGTCGAAATAATCGTATTCGATGGCGTAGCCGGGACGAGTAATGTGGGCGCTTTCTAATCCGGCGATGGAGCGCACAAGATCATATTGCACATCGAAGGGCAGACTGGTGGAAATGCCGTTGGGATAGACCTCGTGGGTATCCAAACCCTCGGGCTCGATAAAGATTTGGTGCGAGGTCTTGTCGGCGAAACGCACCACCTTATCTTCCACCGATGGGCAATAACGCGGACCCACACCCTCGATCACACCGGTATACATGGGTGAGCGATCCAGGCCGGCGCGTATGATGTCGTGGGTACGTTCATTGGTGTGGGTAATGTGGCAAGCCACTTGGCGCGGATGCTCGGCGCCCTGGCCCATGAACGAAAACACCGGGGTGGGTGTATCGCCCGGCTGAGGCTGCAATGCCGAGTAATCGATGCTGCGCCCATCGATGCGCGGTGGTGTGCCGGTTTTGAGCCGTCCCACGCGCAGCGGTAGTTCGCGCAAGCGCGCCGCCAGGGTGTTGGCCGGTGGATCACCGGCGCGCCCGCCCTGGTAATTGGACAGGCCCACGTGGATGCGCCCACCAAGGAAAGTGCCGGTGGTTAATATCACCGCCGACGCATAAAAGCGCAGTCCCATTTGGGTAACCACGCCCTTTACCCGGTCCTGCTCCACAATAAAATCATCCACCGGCTGCTGGAACAAGCTGAGGTTTTCCTGGTTCTCCAGCCAGCCGCGCACCGCCGCCTTGTACAACACCCGGTCGGCCTGGGCGCGGGTGGCGCGCACCGCCGGGCCTTTGCGCGAATTGAGGATGCGGAACTGGATACCGGCGCGGTCGGCGGCACGCGCCATGAGGCCGCCCAGGGCATCGATTTAATTTACTAAGTGGCCCTTGCCTAAGCCCCCTATGGCCGGGTTGCAAGACATCTGACCCAGGGTTTCGATATTGTGAGTGAGTAGTAACGTACGACAACCCATGCGCGCGCAGGCCGCCGCCGCCTCGGTACCGGCGTGGCCGCCGCCGATCACGATGACATCAAAGGTAAGGGGATAAAGCATGGTAGTCCGGTTTACGGCCTAAGGGCGCAAAATGGTACCATCGCTGCCGGTGTTGTACAAAGTGTGAAGATGGGTGCTTGTGCGGTGGCTACAGGCCATTTTAAAACAATAATGAGTCGCTAAAGGAGCGTAAAGATGGGTTCACGGAAAGGTTACTTTAATATTGGTCTGGGCGTTTTTGGGCTGTGCCTCGCCGCAGCGGCACATTCCGACGACAGATTCCTTGTACAAATGCCAGCGGTATACGATGCAAACGCACCGGTTGTAGGTGCCGTAAGACGTGAGTGCGACATTGAGGCCATGATAGGCAATAAGGTCTTTAAGCAAGTCAGCACGTATTTTCCAAGATCGCTACAGATCCAAACTCCCGGCTCGGACGATAACGAGAAATACCTGATGCTGACCATACTGGAAGTGCGGGGTGTGGGTGGTGGTAGTTGGAGCGGTTCCAAATCCATCAGTATACGCGCAGATTTATTGCAAAACGCCAAGCCCATCGCCACGACGGTTCTGAAACGTGGGTCACGCGGTGGGGCGCTAGGCGGGATGAAGGGCACGTGCTCAATCATGGAGCGCGTTGCGGTCGCTCTAGGCAAGGACACCCTTGAGTGGTTGCAAACGCTAGCGTCGAGTGCGCCCAGTGCCTCTCCGACAACTGCATCGCAACCCACTTCACCGGCGAAAGAGTCGCCCAAGTAACCAGGCAACTGCTGCGTTAGGCGGCGCAATCACCAGGAATGGGTGCTTAACCCCGGGCTGCACGGACCGCTTCCGGCATCCACTACACTCACATGCTGGGCCTCGATGAATCTTCCCAACATTACGGTCGAGACATCTCCGAGTGCTGCCGATATGGCGGTGCTATCCGAAGGCCTACGCTCCTACGGCATTATGGAGCTTGGTGGTGTTGAACCACTACCGCTCGCCTGCTTTCTTCGCCACGAAGGGGGTATCGTGGGCGGTGGCTGCGGTCGCGTTGTCGGTACCCGCTTCTTGCTCGATCTGCTTTGGGTCCATAAACACTGGCGTAACAAGGGGCATGGAAGGGAATTACTGCGCACTATCGAAGAACAGGCGTGCCTGCAAGGCTGCCGCGATATTATCCTTGAGACGCTGAATGACCAAGCCGTAGCGTTTTATATGAAGTCACATTACGAGCTGGTTGCCGAAATTCAAAACTTCATCCCCGGTTTTTCGAAAAGCGCGTTACTGAAGCAAATCGCCTAACTTTCACCAGTGGACCGTCAAAGGCGGTCGCTACAGCCCGTGTTGGACGCTAGACACTCCACTTGGGCGCCCCGGATACCGAACCGGCCACGCATCTCGCGCGCAAAGACCTTGGCTTCAACCAAAGTGCTAAAGCCAGCTACAGAGACGCGGTAGCGTGCCTTGCCCGGCATGGCGGTAAGGATGGCGGGATAACCCGCCGATTCAAGGTCCTTTTGTAGGCGGCGAGCGCTGGGTTCATCGCCAAATACCCCCAACTGCACACCCCATCCACCTTCGGGGGTCAGCACGCCG
>JANOTM010000018.1:0-1557 GCA_031416355.1 Gammaproteobacteria bacterium | reverse complement strand
CCGAATACGACAGTCTGTCGGACATGGTTTCCTTCGGCTTGGCGCCGGCCCTGGTGGTGTACGAATGGGCATTGTCCGGTCTGGGCAAGGTCGGCTGGCTGGTGGCTTTCTTATATGCCGCCGCTGCGGCCCTGCGGCTGGCGCGTTTCAATACCCAGGTGGGTACGTCCAGTGGCAACTATTTCCAGGGTTTGCCCAGCCCCTCGGCCGCGGCCCTGGTGGTGGGCTTAGTATGGTTGCTGGATAGCCAGGGCGTCCCGGGGCGGGAAGTGAGCATACTGGCCCTGGTGTTTACCCTGTTTGCCGCGGGCGCTATGGTGAGTAATATTCGTTATTACAGTTTCAAGCACCTGGACCTCAAGGGTAGGGTGCCTTTTATAGCGGCACTGGCCGTGGTGCTGGTGCTGGTGCTCATTGCGCTCAGTCCGCACGAGATGATTTTCGGCATCTTTTTGGTGTATGGCCTGTCCGGACCGCTGTTCGCCGGGTGCGGGTGGTGGCGCCGGCGCGCGGCCAAACGGCGTGGGCCCACGGGCACCGGTCCCGACCGGCTTTGAATTTTTCCGGGTCTAGTTTATATTTACACCCATGACCCATGCGCATGCCCAAAACCCGCCCAACACTGCCCGGTGTTTCACTGGAAATTGCTCCTGCATTTCCAGTACTTCCGCCATCCTTGGCGGTCGTCACGCGGCTGCGCCCGATTTGCCCTCGTTGTCCCTGCGACTGCTGCGCGCCAGCGCATAATAGCCCCCTTCCTGGCGAGGAATACAATACGCAAAGCATGACAATTAAAGCCGCCCAATCAGGGCACCCATGAGGCCAATATAGCCGGCACGGCCGCTGTGGACCGTGCAAAGCGAGAACAGTATGAACGACCATTTAATTATATTCGATACCACCTTGCGCGACGGCGAGCAGAGCCCGGGCGCGTCCATGACGCGTGATGAAAAAGTGCGTATCGCCAAGCTGCTAGAGCGCATGCGCGTGGACATCATCGAGGCCGGGTTTCCCATCGCCAGCCCCGGGGACTTCGAATCCGTCAAAGCGGTGGCCGCGGCGGTGACCGAAAGCACCGTATGTGCCCTGGCGCGCGCTATAGAAAAGGACATAGACCGTGCCGGCGCCGCCATCAAGCCGGCGCGCTCCGGCCGCATTCATACCTTCATCGCCACCTCGCCCATACACATGCGCGAAAAGTTGCGCATTACTCCCGACCAAGTGCTGGAGCAGGCGGTCAAGGCGGTCACCTACGCGCGTCGTTATACCGACGACGAGGAGTTCTCTCCGGAAGACGCGGGACGCTCGGAAACGGATTTTCTCTGTCGCGTGCTGGAGGCGGTGATCGACGCCGGTGCGCGCACCGTGAATATTCCCGATACCGTCGGCTATAACCTTCCCGGCCAGTTCGGTGACCTCATCAAGACCTTGCGCGAGCGCATACCCAATGCCCACAAGGCGGTCTTTTCCGTTCATTGCCATAACGATTTAGGCATGGCGGTGGCCAACTCCCTGTCCGCCGTGCTCAATGGTGCGCGCCAGGTGGAATGCACCATC
>JANOTM010000017.1:0-3045 GCA_031416355.1 Gammaproteobacteria bacterium | reverse complement strand
TCCGGCAGCGTAAGGGCGTTCATGTGATCGTTCTGTATAGAAACCGTGAACGGTTTGTGCCCTGGTTTCCCGCACAGATTCGTTTTCAGGGACCGAAATTTAAATAGTTTCCTGGATCCATGCTGCTCCAGAAACTTGTTCAGCGCTTGCTTATGTAGATGGTCACCGCGCCTGCTAGAATAAAGCGCATATGCGAAAAATAACCGGCCTTTACCCCGTTGCGATTATTACTGTTTTCAGCGTCTTAGTGCTAATGCTGGTCCAGTTCGGACAGAACCACCGCATCGACACCTGTGTCTTGGGTGACGCCGGCGCGCGCGTGCGCGGCGTCATACCCGCGCAACTCGAGCATGCGTATGTGGATGCGCGCCGCATACAATTTGGACTGGGCAGTGCCGCCATCGGTGGCTGGGCTAGCCTGGGCGATGGATTGGTGACCGGGGGCAAAGCATGGTTGCGCACTACGCATCCGGCCTCGCCGCGTTATTACTCCTTGGTGGCGAACCGGTATTTCCAGACCAATTTTCTCGCCTATGTGCCGCCCGGCGTGCCGCCGGTGAAAATACTGCGGCTGGAGCCGGGGACCCGCGCCGGGCAGCTATGGAAAACCCTGGCCGCGCGTTATCCCAACGGGGTGATGCTAGAGGGCTATGCGCGCATGCAGCCGCTGCATACCATCGCCATTGCGCAACCGGCCATAGACGGCAAATCCATCCACCGCCATAGCCCTGAGTACTATACCCAGCCTATGGAAACCTGGTCGGATAGCTGGCTGTATGTCGTCGGCTACGCGCGCGACCCAGCGCCCCCCTCGGGACACGAACCGGGTACTACCGGCATCGCGCGCCTTGATGCCGAGTCACCCTCAACGACCTATGGCTTGACGCACGTGTTGTTGTTAAACGACGCGCCCAGCGACGCCGCACGGGTGCCGGTGCCGGCGTCGACGAATGTCGCTAACATCGGCCAGCTGGTGGGCGATTCGGTTTTCATCGAAGGGGAATTACGTTTGTACCCTATGCACCACGCCGCGGCCTGTGTCGAGGCCTTGGTGCAGCCTTAGTCCGGTGCGCGCACCGCTAGCGGCAGCAGCACGTACAGGCGCCCGGCCTGTTTCATTTCACCCGCCAGGCGCTCGGCTTCGGCACCGCGCCCGAAGAATACATCGGCGCGCACCTGTCCTTTAATAGCGCCGCCTGTGTCTTGGGCCAGTACCAGGCGCCGATACGGGCTAGTATCGCCGGGTAGTGTGGTATCCAGCCATACCGGGGAACCCAGCGCAATCTGCGTTGCATCCACCGCGATGGAGCGCTGCGCAGTCAGCGGAACATTCAACGAACCCAAGGGACCGGGGAGGGTGGCATCGCGCGCGGCGAAAAATATATAACTCGGATTGCGGTTAAGCATCTCGTGGGCCTCATCCGGGTGCGCCTGTAGCCAGGCGCGTATCGAAAATAGCGACACCTCCTCGAGTTTAAGCGCGCCCATGGCCACCAGTTCCCGGCCTATGGGGACATAGGGATGGCCGTTTTGGTCGGCATAGCCCAGAGCCTGTTCCGAACCATCCGGCAGCTGTACCCGTCCCGAGCCCTGCACCTGGAGCATAAACAGCGCTACTGCGTCGTCCACCCACAGCAGCTCCTGACCTGTCAAAGGCTGGGCGGCGCCGTTGATATCGGCGCGACTGTAATACGGAACCACCCGGTTTCCCTCTAAGCGCGCGCGCACCGGCTTGCCCTTAAGCTCGGGATAGAGCGTCCCCAGGTCCACGGTAAGAAGGTTGTCCGGACGGCGATAGAGGGGATAACGGAAACGCTCGTTGCGGGTGGGACTGCCGAACAACAACGGCTCGTAGTAACCGGTAATCAAACCCCCGGTGCCGCCGTCGGCGGCGCGCATTTCGTGGGCACGGAAATGGCGCTCGAAAAATCCCCGGGCCGCGCTATCGTCGGGCGTATACATCCCCTGGGCTTCCTGGCATAGCTCACGCCACGCATCGCGCCCCATGAGTTTGGCGCAACTGTGCAATAGCGCCGGCCACGCCTGGGCGTGATGGTCCTCGCGCCAACCGGGCAGTTGATCCCAGGCCACCTCGGCGCCTAGGCCAGCGCGCCGGGACGGCCACCCGCTGCATCCCGATAATATGGCGCTAGCCAGCAGTAGCCACAGCATCCACGCCTTGCCACTATGTCGCCTGTTCACGTCTGCCATCACCTTGGTTGCCTAAACATAACGCCATAAATAATACCGCCTGGCCGTGGCAGTGAGATGTAGGGTGGGCACCGCCCACCGGCGGTCGCCGCGTGTGGTGGGCGGTGCTTCCAGCCCGGGATGCAACAAAACTCGTTGCACCCGTTCGGCGGCACGAACACACGTTAAGTGTGTTCGTGAAAACCCCGCCTCACCCTACAAACCGGTTGCCGCTCCGCTGTTAAAACGTTTCGGGTGTAATCCCGCTGCGGTTCTACCACGCGCGCCGCGTGTTTGCCAGTGTGCCGGGGCCGGGGGTTCTATCATGTACGCCTTAGCGCTTATGGCGCTTTACAGCGCGCGCGCGTATCGCGTAAAGTTCAAAATTATCGTTTCCATCCGTTAAAGGGCCCCCATGCAAATCGCGAAAAACAAGGTCGTCAGCATCAATTACACCCTCACAGACGACGCCCACAACGTCATCGACAACTCCGACGGCGACGAACCGTTGACCTACCTGCATGGCAGCCACAATATCATCCCAGGCCTGGAAAATGCCCTCACCGGCAAGTCCGTGGGCGATAAGCTGAAAGTAACGGTGGCACCGGAAGACGGCTACGGGGAACGCGAAGAAGATATGGTGCAAGTGGTCCCCCGCGACCGCTTCGAGCCAGACGCGGAGCTCGAGGTGGGCATGCAGTTCCAGACACCCACGGACGACGACGTCAGCGTCGTCACCATCACCAAAGTGGACGCGGACAGCGTGACCGTGGACGCCAACCATCCCCTCGCCGGCCTGACCTTGTTGTTCAGCGTCGAGGTCGTGGATGTGCGCGACGCCAGCGCGGAAGAGCT
>JANOTM010000016.1:0-3933 GCA_031416355.1 Gammaproteobacteria bacterium | reverse complement strand
CCTGTGCCACCGGGTCCACGATCACGCCGGGTTCGAATTCTATGCCGAGCATTTCCGCCACCGGTGCCAAGCCATAGAGAGACCGCCCGGCTGTGTTGTTGCCGCGCATGGGGTCGGACCGGGCGGCCTCTCCCTCACCTGGCCCTTCGGGCCCCCCTCTCCCGGAGGGAGAGGGGAGATCGGCGCGGCCGGCGGCCGCAGATTTAGCAGGTGCCGGGTCGCTCAGCCAAAGCATATTGCCGCCATTCTTGAGGTATGTCGTTATGGCCTTTACTTCGCCTGGCAGCAAGGGCGCACGCACACCGGCGATGACCAGGGTGGAGGTGTTTTGCGGGATCTGGGCATGCTCGCCCAAGAGCAAGACGCGGGTCTTGAGCCCGCGCTGGCCGAATTGTTGCGCCCAGGTAGAGAGGTCGTAACTGGCTTGCCCCTCGGGGCTGCGCTCCCTGTGTCCACCGAGGAACACCACCCAGCGCTCGCCGCCGCGACCGAGACGCGCGAGGGTGTTGGTGAGCGCCTCTTCGGTTGCCTGCGGTAGGGATTCCCGGGCGTCGCCGTATTCCACCCGCAATTCGCCATCGTAGCGTACGTTGGCGGCGCGTACCCGCGCCGGGTCTTTGTCGGGGTCGACGAATTCCAGGGTGATATCTTTATAATGTTGCCGATAACGCTCGATGATATTGCGTATGCCCTGGCGTAGTTCCGGCCGGTCCGTGGCAAAGGCGGTGACCTTGACCGGTTTGTTTAACTTTTGTAGCAGCAAGACGCTGGTTTCGGACAGGCTATTCTGGCCGGCGTAAGTCCAGTCGAATTGGATGTGATACTCGCGACTGAGCCATAGAACCAGGCCGACGGCCGCCAAAAAAAGTAGCACGAAGCTGTTGCCGGCGAGGCGCAATTGCCAGCGGGATGTAGGCGATACGCGCATGCTCAACCTCCCACCCTGCTCATGTCGAGGCGCCGCACACTCAGTGTCAGAAAGGTAACGATGAACAGCAGGTGATACACCGCGTCGCGGGTGTCGAACACCCCGCGCAGAAACGGCTCGTAGTGATTGAGCAGCGACAGGTAAGCGAGCACCCGGGCGCCGCCCACGGTGTCGCCGGCTAGCTCCAGCAACAAAAACAACAACAGTACGCCGAAGGTGCTGACCGCGGCCACCGTTTGGTATTGAGTGAGGGTGGAGATGAACAAGCCCACGGCGGCGAAACCGGCGAGCAGCAGGGTCAAGCCCAGCAGGCCGGCCCCGAACATGCCGAAATCCAGATGCCCGCCGGCAAGCAGGGATAAAGGCATCAGCGCCGCCATACCCAGTATGATCCAAAGGAAGACCACCAGGCCCAGGTATTTACCCAGGACGATTTGCGTCATGGAGATCGGCGCACTCATCAGCAGGCTCAGGGTTTTGTTGCGCAGCTCTTCGCTGAACAAGCGCATGCTGATGAGCGGCGACACCAGCAGCAGCAGGACGGCGACGAAGCCGAGAAACTGCGCCACGACTTGGGCGGTGACTCCCTGGTCAGTGCCGGCACCGAGTTGTTGCGATTGCATTTGCATAAACTCTTGCAGATACCCAAAAAATACGATGGCGAGTATCAGCTGCATGATGGCCAGTATGGTCCAGGCCAGGGGTGACAGGAACAAGCGCCGCAGCTCGGCGCCGGCAATGGTCAGGATCATGCGCGCACCTCGGGTGTGTGGGGGTGTGCCGGGGTTTCATCGGTAGTGAGTTGCACGAATATGTCTTCTAGGGATGCGCGCTGCGGCATGAGTTCGTACAGCCCCCAGTTTTTTTCCACCGCCAGCCGTAGCAGCCTATCGGTCGGATCGTTTTCCGGTTCGTAGAATATATGCAGGCGTCCATCGCTTTCTTCCTGTAGCGATGTCACCCCTGCAAGCGCGCGGATAACATCCAGGTCCGGCGCGCGCCGCAGCGCCACGGACAGCGCGGCGGACTGCATGTGCTGCGACAGACCGATGATGCTGTCATTCAATACCAGTTGTCCCTTGTTGATAATCTGGACCTGATCGCAAGTGGCCTGCACTTCCGGCAGAATGTGGGTGGACAGGATGACACCGTGTTCTTTGCCGAGATCGCGGATCAAATGGCGGATCTCGCGGATCTGTATGGGGTCCAGGCCCACGGTGGGTTCGTCCAGAATAATGACGGGGGGCAAATGAATAATGGCCTGGGCCAGGCCCACGCGCTGCTGATAGCCCTTGGATAAGTTGCCTATGAGCCGTCGGCCCACCTCGGTCAGGCCGCAGCGTTCCTTGGCGGTGTCGCGCGCGGACTTGCGTTGCGCGCGCGCCAGGCGGTGGAGCGCCGCGCAGTAATCCAGATATTCATCCACGGTCAATTCGCGGTATACCGGCGGCTGTTCCGGCAAGTAACCCATGGCGGCCTTGGCGGCGCGCGGTGCCTCCAGCAGATCGTGGCCGGCAATGCGGATACGTCCGCTGCTGGGTGCGAGATTGCCGCTCAGCATCTGCATGGTGGTGGTTTTACCGGCACCGTTGGGGCCGAGAAATCCCAGGACCTGACCCTGGCGGATGGTGAAGCTGACGTCGTCGACCGCGCGTATCGATCCGTAGAAGCGTGAAACGCCTTCAACTTCAACAAGGATGTCATGGCTCATGCAGGCGGTTGTTCCGTGGTAGGGCGATACGCAGACATGGGCCGCCATTAAAGGCAGCTGACCTGGGATTGTCAATCAATCTGATGGCCGAGCACGGAATTTATAAAGATGGGTGGGGACCTAGATCGAAATAAGATCAGTTTGCCGACTTAAGTTCTTGTATCCCGAGAGGTCGCCCATAAAGGGGCATGGGGCACAGGGAAAGGTGTTGTTTTTGATGCGAGAGTTTAATAGAGTATGAGGCGCTGACGATTAACGGCATGAGTAGCCGGATTATCGGCGGAGGAAGCCTGATTTCCCATTGATTACAGATTAATGAAATGGGGTGGGGCCAGCAGGAAAGCCGCTCTAATACATTCATTCTATTAACTTTTATTGTGTTTTTTGCTTTTGGTATACAACTTGCAGTAACTAGGTACATCTTGAGTAATACAAAGGTGACACGGTGAATAAAGTAAGTTCTTCATGCCTGGTAGTGACATTCGCGCTGTGTACGTTCGCGTGGACTGGGGTGGGCGAGAGCTCTAACCCGGAATTGCTGACAACGGAACTGCCTTTAAGCATCGTGAACGAGTGCGAAACCGAGCACACCTGCAAGGGCACACAAGAGTTTATCAGTCGCTGGGTCAGCCGTAGCCAGGGCAGCGATTTGTTTGTCGTCCATCGCGCTACCTGTGCCGGCGACCAGTGCGGTTCCTGGCTGGTGGAAAAGACCCCCCGGGGCCCGGTAACGCGCCTGGCCCTGCAAAGCCGCTTTCGCCTCATCAGCGGCGACAACACCCACCCTGATGTGGAAATGCAACGCCAGGTGTCCGATAGCCAGACCTCCTATATTTACTATGCCTGGGCTGGTGACCGCTACGTGAAAACCGAAACCCGCGATACTTATCATATCAACGGCGTGGAATGCGGCACGCGCGACGAATGCTATGCAGAGGCCCTCAAGGCCAATCGCACCCAGCATACCGACCATGCCCTGAAGATATGGGAAACCGTACACGGGCTTTCCTGGATATAACAAGCTCTAGTCTTAGACTTGGCCCGCTAAGCCGTCCTATCCGCTACGCCCTATATATATGCCTGATACCTGATATACCCGGCGTTAGACCGGGGAAGTAAGATTTTTCTGGCATAGGGTGCAGTGTCTGCCTAACAGGTTGCTGAAAAACCCCGTTCGCCCTGAGCGTAGCGCAGCGAAGTCGAAGGGTTATTTTGATAACCACCTGATTTTTAATGTTTCGACTTCGCGGCAAAACCCGCCGCTACGCTCAACACGAACGGTCGTCGGGGTTTT
>JANOTM010000015.1:0-9769 GCA_031416355.1 Gammaproteobacteria bacterium | reverse complement strand
GTGGACGAGGGTAGTAAACGCCGAACTCATCGCTGTGTCATTCATGCGGGTCATTCTATGCCCTTGATAGCCTGGAGCTGCAGGGTCACGGTTTTATTCTTTTCTTGGGTAATAATTTTTACCGGCACGTGGCCTCGATCTATGGCAAGCCACGCGGTGAAAATGTCATTGTCTTCTCCAGGGGCGTGGGGCGACCACTGTATGACCAGCGTCTTGAAGTGTCCCAAGGGGGTGTCGATTTCTTCCTGACGCAGAAAACGGTAATCGTAAGCGCTAAGCTTTTTCCCGCTATTGAGCTGGACGCTGTGGATTTGGGCATCGGTAGGGGGATTCAACATCAAGGCAAACACCAGACTGCCTTGATCCTGATAGTGTTGCGGCAAGCTTACCGTGGCCCCGCTGCTGTAGAGAATTTGCGCCTGATCCCAATTGACGGTGGTGCTGTGGCGATGGTCCTTGCTTGCGCCTTTGCGATACTTGAGATAACTCAAGGGCCGCACCTGATTTTTGACGACACGGAATGTGCCTTCCTCGAACCATTCCACGCGGGTAAACGTGCGCGCCATACCGGTAGGTATAGTGTGTATGGTATAGCGATAACTGCCATCGCCCTGGCGTTCGAGGCTGCGCGTGCTATTGCCGGCGGTCAGGTTGCCGTATTTCAAGGTGTAGACCAACTCTAGACTATCTGGCAGACCGGTGGCCGCCACGGAAGTCAGGGGTGTTAGCAGGCACGCGAGGGTCAACAGAGTTAGAATGCGACGCATAGTGGAATGGCTCCGGCGGTGGTTACGTTACTTATGACCTTCTCTTAGGCATTTGATTCGCGCTGTATTGTCAACGGCAGGCCTTGCTCCGGGCGCTGGCTTCCATCCAGTAGCACGCGGCCCTGGTCTATGACCACACGCCCGGCGACTAACCACTGTATAGCCATGGGATAGATGCGCTGCTCTACACCCAGTACGCGCTCGGCCAGGGTCTCGGGGGTGTCGCCGGCAAGCACTGGAACGGTAGCTTGGGCGATGACCGGTCCCCCATCCACCTCGGGGGTGACGAAATGGACGCTGGCCCCATGTTGTTTCACCCCCGCCTCCAGGGCGCGTGCATGCGTATTCAGACCCTTAAAGGCAGGCAACAGAGACGGATGTATATTGATCAAGCGCCCGGCATAGTGGCGGATAAACGCGTCGCCAAGTATGCGCATAAAGCCCGCCAGGATGACCAGGCGCGGGGCATGCGGGTCTATGGCCCGCATGAGGGCGGCGTCAAACTGGGGTCTATCCGCATACGCGCGCTGATCTATCACGAGTGTGGCGAGGCCAGCGTCCCGGGCGCGCTGCAGCCCGGGCGCATCGGGCCGATTGCTGATGACGCTGCGTATGTCTAAGGCCAGCCGACCCGTGCCTACCTGATCGATAATCGCCTGGAGATTGGCACCGCGCCCAGAAATCAGGATGACTACCGAGGCCAGCGGCGTGTGCTGCCCGCTCATTCGTGGATGATGACCTCGCTGTCACCCCTATGGGCTTCGATCTGGCCAATAATGTAGGCGGTCTCGCCTTCTTGTTGGAGTACGGCCATGGCTAGTGGTGCATCCGTCGCCGCCACCACCAGCACCATGCCGATGCCGCAGTTAAAGGTACGGTACATTTCGGCATTTTCCACGTTGCCTCCTTGTTGCAGCCAGTCGAAGATCCGTGGGCGTTTCCACGCCTTGCTGTGGATGACTGCGCGTGTGTTGGCGGGTAGCACCCGCGGCACATTGCCCGGCAGGCCGCCGCCGGTAATGTGGGCCAAGGCATGCACCGGCAGACTTTCGAATAGTTTCAGCAGGGATTTAACGTAGATGCGGGTCGGCGTCAGCAAGATGTCGCCCAGTATGCCATGGTCGAACGGCTGATCCAGCCGCGCGTTGGTGACGGCCAGAACTTTACGCGCCAGGGAATAGCCGTTGGAGTGCAGGCCAGTGGAGGCGAGGCCGATCAGGGTATCGCCTACTTGCACCGCGGAGCCGTCGATAATGCGGGATTTCTCCACCACGCCTACGCAGAAACCCGCCAGGTCGTAATCGTGATTCGCGTACATGCCCGGCATTTCGGCGGTTTCACCGCCTACCAACGCCGCGCCTGCCTGGCGGCAGCCTTCGCCTATGCCGGCGATTACCGCGGCTGCCACCTTCACATCCAGGCGGCCGGTGGCGAAGTAGTCGAGAAAAAACAGCGGTTCCGCCCCCTGAACCACGATATCGTTGGCGCACATGGCGACCAGATCGATGCCGATGGTATCGTGCTTGCCACTATCGATGGCCAATTTGAGCTTGGTACCGACCCCATCGGTGCCTGACACCAGCACCGGTTCGCGATAACGTCCGGGGGGTATCTGGAACAGCGCACCGAAACCGCCTAAGCCGGCCATGACCCCGGGACGATGGGTGCTCTGGGCGATGGGTTTGATCGCTTCCACCAGGGCATCGCCGGCATCCATGTCGACGCCGGCATCGCGGTAACTGAGGGATGTCTTTTGCGGGGGTGTTTTTGGGTGCGGCGGTGTTTTTTGCGGTGGGTTCACACAACCTCCAGGATAAGGGGTGGTATGTTAGGCTGTGGGGTAGCAGGTGTAAACCTTGACTTGCATCGGGCCCTCGCATAGCGTGCAAACCAGCCGGGTCACGGGTGTGTCGGTCATCACCATTATCTAAAGCCTAATGAACCTTACTTACCTGCCTAACGCCATTACCCTATCCCGGATTGCCCTGGTGCCGGTCTTGATCTTGGCACTCAAAGACGAGCGTTATGGATTGGCGCTGGCGCTATTTGTGCTGGCGGGGGTATCGGATGCCCTGGATGGTTTTCTCGCCAAGCGCTTGCATCTTACCAGCCGGCTGGGGGGAATACTGGATCCGGCGGCGGACAAAATATTATTAGTGAGCGCCTATGTCATGCTCACGGTGCTGGAGCATATTCCCTTCTGGCTCATGTTGAGCGTGGCCTTCCGCGACTTGCTCATCGTCGGTGGCTACCTCGTGTATGTGGCCCATGCCGGGCCGGTGTCCATGCGCCCCAGCCGCCTCAGCAAGCTCAATACTTTTATGCAAATCGCCTTGGTAGGTGTGATACTGGCGGAACAGGCATGGTACTGGTCCTATCCCGGCGGGGTCGACATGCTGGTCATCGCAGTGTGGTTGACCACCGTGGCGAGCGCCGTGCATTACCTCTGGTTGTGGGGCGTCATGAAAAATATCGAGTCTGCAAAAACATCCTTGGAGACCTCTCCCTCCCCTACCGCCCGCGGTCGCCGCGGTGGTAAACGGGTCACGAGGCAAGGGAGATGACCGCAACCCGCCTGGCTTGGGGTGTCAGCCTGCTGGCCATTATAGGCGTGCTGTTGTATTTGCTTGCCCCTATCCTCACACCGTTTTTGGTGGCGGCATTGTTGGCCTATATCACCAGCCCCCTGCTTACGCGTCTGGAGCGCTTGCGGGTACCACGCGTCCTTGGGGTGGTATTCGTGTTTTTGGTTCTGTTAATGTTAATCCTCATCCTGCTTTTGCTGTTGGTTCCTCAGATACAAAAGCAGTTGACTGCATTTGCCGCCAAGCTGCCGGAATACGTGGATTGGCTGGGGACGGTACCGGCCCTGTGGTTACAACAGACCTTCGGCCTGGACCCGGCAGTGCTGGATGTAGCGGCGTTGAAGGAACAGCTCATCCAGCACTGGCGTGCCCTGGGTGGCGCCGCCGGTCAGATTTTTTCTTATATGACGCGTTCTGGGATGCACCTGGTGGCGTGGACACTAAATTTGGTGCTCATACCCATCGTCAGCTTTTTTCTGATGCGCGATTGGGACGATATCCTGGCGCGCGCGCGCGGATTTTTCCCTCCACGTCTGCACGCGCCTTTGATCACCATTGCCGCCGAAACCGACGCGGTGCTGGCGGGTTTCCTGCGCGGACAACTCACGGTGATGGTGGCGCTGGCGTTTATTTATACGCTCGGTCTGTGGATCGTGGGCCTGGATCTGGCCTTGTCTATCGGGCTGCTTGCGGGACTGGTCAGTTTCGTGCCGTATCTCGGTTTTCTTACCGGTATCATCATCGCGAGTATCGCCGCCCTGCTACAGTTCCAGGAGCCCATTTATCTGCTGCAGGTGGCCGCGGTGTTCGCCGTGGGGCAGATGCTGGAGAGCATGTTACTCACACCCTATCTGGTGGGCAGTCGTATCGGCTTGCATCCGGTGGCGGTGATCTTCGCGGTGCTCGCCGGGGGTCAGTTGTTCGGTTTCCTCGGCATACTCCTGGCGCTGCCGGTGGCGGCCATGATCAAGGTCTGGTTGCGCTATTTGCACCTGCACTATCAGGGCAGCGCCTTCTACCAGGAATCCAGCACTCCCCCCGTCCCTAGCGGTCGCAAACGTGCGCGGCGCGTGTGAGCAATCAGCTTGTCCTAAACCTGAAGCTGCGCGCTGGCTCGGCCTTCGGCAATTTTATCCCCGGTCGCAATGCGCAGGCCTTGGAGCGGGTTTCCGCCGCGGTGGGTGCCCTGCCTGCCAATTGGGCGGCGATGAATCACCCTCCCGGCCTGACGTCGATTTTTCTTTGGGGCGAGCCCGGTTGCGGCAAGACCCACTTACTCGAGGCCGCCTGCCGCGCCGCACACGATGCCGGCGGGTCTCCCGCCTACGTGTCTTTTCAGGATGCCCACCAGTTTCCCGTGGCCCTGCTGGAGGGTTTGGAGCAGGCAGGGCTGGTGGCGCTGGACGATCTGCAGTGCATGGCTGGGCAGAGTGCGTGGGAGCTGGCGATATTCAGCTTGTATGAACAATTGCGCGCGCGCGGCGGCGTGCTATTGACCGCGGCGCGCGTCAACCCGGCCACCCTCGGCATAGGCCTGCCGGATCTGGCCAGCCGCCTGGGCGCAGGCTTGGTGTATCAACTGCACTTGCCGACGGACACCGACAAGCTCCTTGCCCTGCGCCAGCGTTCTACACAACGTGGCATGGATATGCCAGAGAACGTTGCACGCTATATATTGGCGCACTCCCCGCGCGATATGCACGCCCTGTTTGAGCTGCTGGACCGCATCGATCAGGCGTCGCTAGCGGCCCAGCGGCGGCTTACTATTCCGTTTGTTCGTAGCCTAATCGGCGGCGCCTAGTTTGTTTTATACGACCGAGGCGCGGTCGGCATCCGCGCGCAGGCGCGCATAAAAGGTCGCGCTCACAATAAAACTTAAGCACAACAGAACCTCTATCATGGCATACGGCAAGGTGGCGTGCAGCGCCAGGGTTTGCGCACGAAACTGATAGCTCAATACTATGCCCTCGGTGAAATACGGCAGCACCAGCATGCTGGCCCAGGCATAGGTGTAGGGCCGGCCGTGCAGCAGGCCATACAGGGGCAGCAGCAGGGGTGCGGTCTTGATGGTCAGCCACAGACCGGGCGGCACATTGCGGGCCGGCGCGAGCCAGCCTTCCCATAAGAGGCTGAGGACCAGGAGCGCAATGTAAGAAGATAGCGCGAGTATTTGCAGGCGTTGGGTATAGAGAGTTTTACTGGTCATGGTTTTGCCGCTCGCAGGCGTCTGGCGCTGTCGGCGAGGCGCGCGCCTAGGGCCTGGCAAAGGATTTTTTCGTCTTCCGACACTGGCAGGTCGTTGTTCATGCCGGCCACGTGACTAGCGCCGTACGGCGTGCCGCCGGTGCGTGTGCGATTGAGTGCCGTCTCGCTATAGGGCAGGCCGAGTATCAGCATGCCATGGTGCAGCAGCGGCAGCATCATGGACAATAAGGTGGTTTCCTGGCCACCGTGCATGCTGGACGATGAGGTGAATACCGCCGCTGGTTTGCCCATGAGTCCCGCGCCCAGCCACACCGAACTGGTGGTGTCGAGAAAATATTTCAGCGGCGCCGCCATATTGCCGAAGCGCGTGGGACTGCCCAGGGCCAGCCCGGCGCATTGCGTAAGGTCATGCAGTTCGACGTACGGCTCGCCGCTCGCGGGTATGCTGCCGGTCGTTGGGTTATGCAGTACGCCTATGGGCGGCACGGTGCGCACCCGCGCCTGCATGCCGTCGATTTTCTCGACGCCGCGGGCGATATGCTGGGCCATTTCTCGCACTGCACCGTGGCGGCTGTAATACAACACCAGTATTTCGGTCATGGGTTGAGTATCCGTGGAACATTCACCGCTTGCCCTCATCCCCACCCTTCTCCCGCAGGGAGAAGGGCTTAACCCCCTCTCCTATGGGAGAGGGGTAGGGGTGAGGGCGGAGCTAGCAGCAAGGTCTGATCATTTTTTTAGGGACACTTAGACAGAGTACTGATCATTAACTCTGAGCATAGCGTAATTCTTAAACTGCGCGCGGCGCATAGGGCGCGCTTTAGGTGTCCATAGCGAACTGAAACTGCTCGAATGAGCCGGTGACGTTCATCAGTTTGGTCGCGTGTATCTGGTGGGTGCGATAGCCGTTATCCAGGATCAGCAGCCGATGTGGCTTGAACAGGCCGCGTGGCGCGATAAGGGTGGGGGCTTGGCGCAAGGCGGGGATCTCGGGCAGCAGCAAGGCCTTTCTAAATTCCCCGGTCGTGTCCGCCGGCAACAGGGCGACGGCCTCGCCCCCGGGGGCCAGCCGTTGTGCCCCAAGATCAATGTCGTGGGGCCCGGTACTGCGCACCCAGCGTACGGCGGCGATATTCCACCGGCCGTGCTGGTGCGGCGCTTGGGTGGCGATCAGATCGCCGACGCGTACTTTCTCCAGGTGCGGATCGGATTTCCGCAGGGAAAATCCACCGGCGCTTTCATCCAATAGATTCCACGCAACGCTCTGCCACACACGATGGTTGGCCGCGGTGATGCCGAGGGTGCCACTGATCTGAGTGCGGCGCGGTTGTGGACCGACTTCATTGGTACTGCAATTGAATTCGGTGGCACCATTGACGAAAAAATTAATGGCGTCTATTCCCGTGGCCACATTGAGCTGGCGACCCTGATGGAGGTTACGCGGGAAATAGCGTTTCGGATTCAATCCCCAGGACGTGATCAAGCGCATTAGCATCTCCTCGCCCTGGTTGGCGAAGAAGTCTTGCTCGAGCCCGTCCGGATCGGGCGATGATCCGATTTGCAGTGCCGCTAGTTGTTGGTGCATTACCTGCGCCAGATCTACTGTAGTAAGGAGACGATACTGCGCCTCGGTGGTGATGGGTTGGCTCTCGATGTTGACGACACCGGCGCGGTCGTTGCTGAGATTAATCAGGAATTGGCAGTCAGGCCGCAGGGCAGCAACCGCCATGCTGAGCTGGGCACGGCCGGCCCAGCGGTCGAGGTAGCGGCGGATTTTTTCCAGCATGCGCACCGGCAGATGATAGGGATCGCAGAAGTCGAGCAACAAGGCCTGTTTGTAGACATGGCTAACGCTGCTTTTCGGCAGTGTACCATTGAGCTCATCCGCGACCGGAATCTCGGTGATGCCTTCAATTTCGGCGTAGCGGTAGAGCTGGTGAATTTCATACCAAGTGCCCGCCGGGCTCGGGGCATACAACTCGAAGGACTTGGCCAGTACCTGCATAAGGTAGTAGATGGCGCGCTGTATGGCGAAGGCGAGATCGTCTTTTTCCGCGCCGCTGAGCTTCGCTTTGCGCGCCGACTGCAACACCATGCGCTTATAGCCGTAAGCCATTTCCGTTTGAAATTGGCATACGCGCTCCACCACGAGTTTGTTTTTTTCCGGCAGCGGCAGCGGCAGGCCGATATACAGTTTGCCGGCCTCCGCGCATATGGTCTTGACCGGCGCGCGATAGAGGTCCATGAGTTTACCGCGCAGGCGGTCGTCGACCTCACTCCGGTTTAGAACGCTGACGGCCTTGAACAGCATTTGGCTGGCTTCGGCCACGTTCAGCATGGGCAAATCGGCCAACCAGCGTTTGAGCTGGGTGGGCCGGGATTCGATAGGCGCGCCATGCGTTATATCGGGCAAGGCAAAACGTAAATCCATCGCGCACATCTGTTCACCCCGAATGCGTGTAATCTCTCTCAAAGTTTTTTATAAATACTACGTGTATTTTGAGATAGCAGGTAGCCCCATGGTGATGCTATGGCCTTACAGTTTACCAGAATTTGCCCATCGTAGAGCTAAGCGGCCGAGCGTCAGCGAGGTCCGCTTGGGCGTCGGGTTATGCCTCGCCCTGCTTCATCATGTTGTCGAAACGTTTCCGCATTTCTTCCGGTGAAACGTCTTCTTTTTTGGTCGCCAATAACCAAATGTGCCCAAATGGATCTGTCAGTGTGCCGCGTCGGTCACCATCGAATTGATCTGCGATCGCCATTATTTCTTTCGCTCCGGCAGTAATTGCCTGACTGAATAGCGTATCGACGTTTTCAACATAGAGCAGTATGGATACGGGCGAACCACCGAGTGATTGCGGGCTACGATACCCCATATCCGGGAACTCGTCCGCGAGCATGAGCGGCGAGTTTCCGATTCGGATTTCGGCGTGCATTACCTTTCCGGTCGGATCGGCGAGGCGTACCAATTCTGTGGCTCCAAAGGCTTTCTTGTAGAACTCGATGGCGCTCGCTGCGTCATTGACAATGAGGTACGGTGTTGCGGTACGGTACGCATCAGGGATTGGTTTCACTGTCATGGCGGAGCTTCCTTTCGTGACGCATATCTTTTAGATTGGGACGCTAGGGTTCGCGTGTGTTAGCGATTCACGCGGTTGTGAATCAAATCCTGTACCACGTTGGGATCGGCCAGGGTGCTGGTGTCGCCCAGGGCCTCGGTCTCGTTGGCCGCGATTTTGCGCAGGATGCGGCGCATGATTTTGCCGGAGCGCGTCTTGGGCAATCCCGGTGCCCACTGGATGACGTCGGGCGCGGCGATGGCGCCGATCTCGGTACGCACCTGGTTAATGAGTTCCTTGCGTAGCGCCTCCGAGGGTTGCACGTCGCGCATGAGCGTGACATAGGCGTATATGCCCTGGCCCTTGATGGCGTGTGGATAGCCCACCACGGCCGCTTCCGCCACGGCCGGGTGCAGTACCAGTGCGCTTTCCACTTCCGCGGTGCCGAGCCGGTGGCCGGAGACGTTGATCACGTCGTCCACGCGTCCGGTTATCCAATAGTAGCCGTCCTGATCGCGGCGCGCGCCGTCGCCACTGAAATACATACCTGGATAGGTCTTGAAATAGGTATCGATAAAACGCTGGTGATCGCCGTATATGGTGCGCATTTGTCCGGGCCAGGGACGGGTGATCACCAAGTTACCTTCGCACACCCCTTCCAGCACTTTGCCTTCGTTATCAACAATCGCCGGCACCACGCCGAAAAAGGGCAGGGTAGCGGAGCCTGGCTTGAGCCGGGTGGCACCCGGCAGCGGCGTAATGAGATGGCCACCGGTTTCGGTTTGCCACCAGGTGTCCACGATGGGGCAGCGGCCGTCGCCCACCACGTGGTAATACCACTCCCAGGCCTCGGGATTGATGGGTTCACCCACGGTGCCCAGCAGGCGCAGGCTCTTGCGCGAGGTTTTTTTCACCGGTGCATCGCCGTCGCGCATCAGGGCGCGCAGGGCGGTAGGCGCAGTGTAGAAGATATTCACCTTGTGTTTATCAATGACCTGCCAAAAGCGCGACACGTCCGGATACGTGGGTATGCCCTCGAACATGAGGGAGATGGCGCCGTTGGCCAAGGGGCCGTACACAATATAGGTATGCCCGGTGACCCAGCCCACGTCCGCGGTGCACCAGTAGATGTCGCCGTCGTGATAATCGAAGA
>JANOTM010000014.1:0-9204 GCA_031416355.1 Gammaproteobacteria bacterium | reverse complement strand
TAATGACCTCGCGATACCAAGGCCATAGTAGAGGATACAGGAGTGACACCTACCTTAGCAGGAGCGACACACCGATTACCGCCTATGACACAAACGTTGCATAGATCCCAGTGGTGGTGGCGTGTGGCCGCCTGGGGAGTGCTATTATTCGCCGTCGCGGCCGCGCACGCTGCGACGCCGCCGCAAACACCGGCGCCGCCGGCGGAACTGCGCATTGCGGTGGCCTATACCATCGCCAATACCGGCCTCATGGGTGTATTGGCTCACGACTTCCGTGCAACCCACCCTGAACTCACCATCAAAATAGTCGCCACCAGTGCCCTAAGCGCCATAGGCATGGTGCGCCGCGGCGAAACGGATATGGTTATCACTCACCATCGCCCAAGCGAAGACCTGCTGGTGGAAGAAGGCCTGGGACTACGGCGCACCGAAATTCTGTATGACGAATTTGCCTTATTTGGCCCGCCTAAGGATCCACTCAAACTTGCACAGGAGCCTGACCTGATTCCGGCGCTCAAACGCCTGGCGCGGGAAAAAAGCCGGTTCTTTACCCCCTCCCCCCAAGCCGGGGCTTACAAAAAGCTCAACGAGTTGTGGGAAATGGCCGGCGTTAAGGCCGACTGGATAGGTTATGAGAATACCGGCGCGAGCAGCGCGTCCACGTTGAAACAAGCGGCACTGTTCGACGCCTACGCCCTGACCGACATGGGGACTTACTTTGCGCAACGCCATGCCCTGCGCGGCAAGACCGTACCGCTGTATCAAGACCATCCTAGCCTGCGCAACGTCTATAGCGCTATCGTCGTCAATCAGCAGTACATGCCCCAGGCCAACCAAGCAGCGGCGGAAAAATTCCTCGACTATCTTATTTCCGGCCGCGGCCAAGGATTGATACAGCGTTACGGCGATATTAAATACGGCGAAAAGCTCTACACCCCGGTGGCACATCTCGATCCCAGCATTGTCGTGGCCCGGGTGGGCGATAAGCTCAAACAAAAGACCCTGTTCCTGAATTTATTGCTGGTGCTGGTAGTGGTCCTACTGGCCCTCATTATGGTGGTGCTGCACCTGGTCGCGCGCTTCCGCAAGGCGGAGCAGGCGCGGCGCGAGACCGAGGAGCGTTTCCTGCTGGCGGTGAGTGGAACCAACGACGCCATTTGGGACTGGAACATCGAAACCGACGAAATGTATTTCTCGTCGCGCTGGAAGGAAATGCTGGGCTACGTCGGCTACGACATGGAGATCGGCAACGATATCAACGAATGGACCAACCGCATCCATCCCGAGGACCGCGAGCTGGCCTTGTCCCTGCTGGATAATTACCTTAATGGCCGCAGCAGCGCGTTCTGCTCCGAACATCGCCTGCGCACCAAGCGTGGCGACTACATCTGGGTGCTCGATAAGGGCAAGATACTGTGGGATAAAACCGGCAAACCCATACGCATGTCGGGCTCGGTCACCGACATACACGAACGCAAGTTGCAGATCGAGGTCATGGAGCACCAGACGCTGCACGACCTGGTCACCGATCTCCCCAACCGCACCCTATTCATGGACAGGCTGCGGCAGGCGGTGTTGGTTGCCCAGCGCGACAAAAAAGAACTGATGGTTCTGGTGGTGAACCTGGATGGTTTCCGCGAAATCAATGACACCCTGGGCCACCACGTGGGCGACTTGGCGCTGCATGAGGTATCAGCACGCATACGCGCCACCCTGCGCCAGGCCGATACCATTGCCCGGATCGGTGGCGACGAATTTGCTATCGTGCTCAGGGCCGAAAATCAGGTGGACACGGCCACCCCCGTGCGCCGCACCCTCAACGCCCTGGCCCCCACCATGAAATTAGACGGTGCCAGCGTGTCCGTCAGCGCCGGCATAGGCATCGCGGTTTTCCCTGACCATGGCCGCAGTGCCGAAGACCTGCTACAGCGCGCCTACGTCGCTATGTACTCGGCCAAACATAGTCATAGCGATAGCGCGGTCTACGCACCGCTGTTGCCCAAAGAAAACTTAACCGTCCGATTGCTGGAAGCCAAGCAGGTCTAAAAACACGATGTCTTTGCATGCCCCTGCCTGCGCGTTTGCTGCGCCAGCGCCTTCCGCGTAACTTTAGGGCGCCACTATCTTATGGGCAAAACGCCTACTACTGGCATACGGCTTTCCCGGCCCGAAATCTGGTTGGACGAACATGGTGATGCGCTCTATCGTTATGCCCGCTTCCGATTAAACGATGCCGCCCTGGCGGAAGACCTGGTGCAGGAAACCCTGCTCGCCGCCCTGCAGGCCCAGGGTAGCTTTGCCGGCCGCTCGACCGAGCGTACCTGGCTCATCGGCATACTCAAGAACAAACTCATCGATCACCTGCGCAAGACCTGCCGTGAAATCACTGTCGATACCGGATCGGACGAGGATCTCGATGCCCTATTCGACAACGCCAGCCGCGACCACTGGCGCTCGCCCCCGTCGGTATGGGACAACCCCCCGGCGGCCTTGGAGCAAAAGCAATTTTGGGCGGTGTTGAGCGATTGCTTAAGCGCTTTACCGGCACGCCAAGCCCAGGTCTTTACCCTGTGTGAGATGGAAGGGCTGGACGGTAGCGAGGCGTGTAAGGTCCTCGGGGTAACGACGACTAACGTGTGGGTACTGCTGCATCGCGCGCGTTTGCGTCTGCGGGAGTGTCTGGAAAATCACTGGTTCAACCACGGAAAGGGGGCTTAATGCGGATCTATACCTGCAAGGAAGCCGCCCGACTGGTTCTGCAAAGCCAGGACCGCGGCCTGTCCTGGCGCGAACACCTGGGCGTGCGCCTGCATCTCCTGTTCTGCACTGCGTGTACACGCTTTGCGCAGCACATGCGTTTCTTGCGTACCGCGGTCCGCCGTTTTGCCGGCCAGCATGGGGATGCATCGCAGGAAACGCTGGCGCCCCCGGCGAAGGAACGTATCCGGCACGCACTGCGGAAACATCAGGACAAACGCTAACCGGTCACGGTAGGCCAACAGAATGAGGTCTCCGTGACTACCGGCCTTTATCAACATAACCTGGAGTACGAATCATGACACGACGTAATGCCTTACTCACCACTGCCATCGGCAGCCTTATTGCCTTGGGTCTGAGCTCCACCGGCACCGCGTCGGCCGCGGATGCGCCGAAAATGTAAAAATGCTTTGGCATTTCCAAGGCCGACAAAAACGACTGCCAGACCAGCAACAGTGCCTGCGCCGGCACCGCCAAAAAAGATGGCCAGAAAGACGCCTGGATCTATGTGCCTCAAGGCACCTGCGACAAGATCGTCGGCGCATCCCTGACCGCCAAAAAATAACCCCGCAATGTCGACAAAGTCCGTGCCTATACGGATAGCGGAAACCATCCCGGCAAGCGCCGGGATAGGTTTACGCGCCCAGCATTATCAGGAGATAGTCGAGTCGCGCCCGAATATAGGTTGGCTCGAAGTCCACAGCGAGAATTATTTCGGCGATGGTGGCGCACCGCTGTTTTTCCTGGAACAGGTGCGACGCTATTATCCCATTAGCCTGCATGGCGTCGGCCTCTCCCTGGGTTCCGTGGACCCGCTGAACATGGGCCATCTGCAAAAACTCAAGTCCCTTATTACCCGTTACCAGCCGGGCCTGGTATCAGAGCACCTGTGCTGGAGTTCGGTCGGTGGGCGCTATCTCAACGATCTTCTGCCCCTGCCCTACACCGAAGAGGCGCTCGCCCACGTGGTGGCGCGCATTATCCAAACCCAGGATTATCTTAAACGCCAAATACTCGTGGAAAACGTCTCAAGCTACGTACAGTACCGCCACTCGACCGTGCCCGAATGGGAGTTTGTTGCGGAAGTGGCGCGGCGTTCCGGCTGCGGGATTTTGCTCGACATCAATAATATCTACGTGAACGCCATGAACCAGAATTTCGATCCCCTGGCGTATTTACATGCCATTCCTGAGGAGCCGGTTCAAGAGCTGCATCTGGCCGGGTTCGCTGTGAATCGTGACGACCTAGGGGAAATCCTTATCGACCATCACGGCGCGCCCGTGGCGGAACCGGTGTGGGCCCTGTACCACGCGGCGTTGCGACGCTTCGGGCCGACTCCAACCCTTATAGAATGGGACGCGGATATCCCCCCGTTACCGATACTACTGGCCGAGGCGCGGCGCGCCCATGCGCTACTGGAGCACACCCTTGCCTGGATTACGTGAGACGCAAGAAGCATTCGCCGCGGCGCTGCTGGATGACCCGGACACAGCCTTCAGCGCGCTGCTCGCGGACGGAACTCATCCCGGGGCGGCCTTGTTACAGGTGTACCGCAATAATGTCTCCACCAGCCTCAGCAACGCGCTGCAAGCGGTATACCCGGTGGTAACACAACTGGTGGGCACGGGATTCTTTGCGTATGCGGCCGACAGCTATCTGCGCCGCTACCCGTCACGCAGCGGCAACCTGCATGATTTCGGCCGCGAGTTTGGCGAGTTTCTGAACACCTTTCCCGCCGCCCAAGAACTTGCGTATCTGCCGCAGGTGGCGCGCCTGGAATGGGCCTGGCACTGTGCATTCCACGGCGCCGACCACGCTCCCCTGGCACCGGCGGCCCTGGGTACGGTACCAGCAGATTTGTACGGAACCCTTGTTTTCCTGCTGCACCCCACGGCACGGCTGGTGACATCCGATTATCCAGTGCTGCGCCTTTGGCAGATGCATCAAGCGGATTATACCGGCGACCAGCAGGTCGATCTTACCGTGGGTGGCGATCGCCTGCTGGTAGCAAGACCACACACAGTGGTGCAGATCGTTCCTCTGGGTCGTGGCGAGTATGCCCTGCTACAGTCCCTGATGAGAGGTGCAAGCTTGGCCGAGGCCTGCGACGCAGCCTTGTGCCAGGAGGCGGAATTCGATTTGGCGGGGATGCTACAAAAGCATGTGCAGCACGCGACCCTGGTGGCGTTTCAAATCACCGACACCGGTCATCCGGGCACCTCCCAGCAAGCAGGGAGATAGTGACATGCCGGTAAGTCAGGCAGCGCCATGTCTAGCCAAAGGCGCCACAACCACGTATGGTGTTGTAGGCACCCCGTGTGCTCACGCGGTCATACACGTAACCATACACAACCAAAAACCAAAATTATTTTACTAGGAGGTTTCATGCGTACATTGATCAGTATCTTTGCGGCTTTATTTCTTAGCGTGTCTGCCCATGCGGATTCCAGCGTTAAAGGCAAAGTAACGCTCGCCCCAGCGCTGGCAGCCAAGACCGCGCCGGATGACGCGGTATTTATCTTCGCGCGCGCCGCGCAAGGACCGCGTATGCCCCTGGCCGTTGCCCGTATCAAAGTCAAAGACCTGCCGTATCGTTACACCCTCAATGAATCCATGGCCATGTCGCCGGCAATGACCCTGGCGCAATTTCCCGAGGTAAAAGTCTTTGCGCGCGTATCCAAAGCCGGCGAGGCCACGCCGCGCAGCGGGGACTTGGAAGGCACTAGTGTGGTCATTAAAACCGGCACTAAGGATGTGAATGTCGTGATCGATACGGTAATGCCTTAGAGACTCGGAACAATCGTCATGTCAGAGCCCTGTCACTAGTGGAACCAGGGGCTCGCGAGAAATCTAACATTGAGAGCGCTCAACCTCATCAAACAACAATGACTGCGAACCCACGGTACGCCACGCGGAGTTACCCAATGCAGAAACTAGTAGCCCTTGTCCGTCCCGTTATCCGCGGGCTAGATTTTTTGAGCCCGCTGCTCGACCTGGCCATCCGCGTGTGGGTCGCCAACGTGTTCTGGAAATCCGGCATGACCAAGATCGCCAGCTGGGATTCCACCGTGGCGTTGTTTACTCACGAGTATCACGTGCCTTGGTTGTCCCCGGAGATAGCTGCGTTCCTGGCAACGGGAGTAGAAGTGACCATGCCGGTACTACTGGTACTGGGCCTGGGCGCGCGCTTCAGCGCCGCCGTCCTGTTTGTGCTGAATATTGTCGCGGTGATTTCTTATCCCGATCTTAACGAAATAGGACTCAAAGACCACTACTACTGGGGGTTATTGCTGCTAATACCGTTGCTGCATGGACCTGGTAAGCTCTCCGTGGACCACTGGTTGCGCAAAAAATACATGGCCGAACCAAAAAGATATTTTTGAGATCCCCGGTTCATTCCCGCCACTTGTTGACCAAGCGATGATGCCCGGCAGCGGGCGTTAAAAAGGTCTGGAGCCCCGCGTAGCCCTGGGCTACCGCGACCAGGTCCGCCAGGGTATCCACGTTGCGCAGGCGCGGCAGCATCTCGAATTCGATGCCGGCGACCTGGGCGCGGGCCAGGGTCTGCTCCAGAATCTGATCGCCGTCCCACGCCACACCGGTAAAGAGTTCCGGTGTGTATTGTTGCAGGCCCAGCAGGTAATACCCACCGTCCATGGTCGGCCCGATGACATTACGCCCCCGGGCCAAGGCATCGTGCGCCCTCTCCAACACCTCGTCGCCACAATGGGGCACATCGCAATCCATTACCGCCGCCGCACCCCGGCGGCCTATGCCTTGTTGCAGCGCCGCACTCAGGCGCTGGCCGCGATCTCCAGCGGCCTGGGGCGCCAACAGCACATGCAGCGCCGCCCCAAGCTCCCGAAATAAGGCACACTCCGCGTCGGGATCCCCATAGAGATGCACATCCCCCGGCCAGTTTTCCACCGCCAGGGTCGCCGTGGCGCGGACCATAAACGCGACGATGTCGGCCGCCTGTTGCGGCGATACCCCGGGCTGCAGACGCGGCATCACCCGGCCCGGGATAGGCTGGCTGGCAAACAGTATTAATTCGGGGTTTTTCACAAGGGGTGATAACCTCGGTACAGTCTCCACTGTGGCATAAAACGATTCATCAACGCGATGAAGTGATCGTTATGATGTCGATTTAATAGATGCACCATTTCCTGGGTGCCGAGTTGATGTAAGGCCCAGGCAATCAGACTCTCGCTGACGCCGCACTTGGCGAGCCAGTCGCGCAGCAAGGTCTCCTCGATATTGCGGTTGTCCTCGCACGCAATCCAGTTGCCGAGAGAGTCGTAACCCAGCCGCTCGCGGAATAGCGTGATCATCCGCGCCTGGGTCTGGCGCTCTTTCTGGCCGACCTTGCTCATCGCCTCATCCTCGTATCAGGTTCATGATCAAATGAATCATCAATTCCTTCTGCGCCGGATCGCTCTGCGCCACCAGTAGGGCGATAGCGGCCAGGGCATTGTCGTTGATCTTCAACTCGCCACTGGCCTTGAGGTGATGGCGGTTACGTTCCAGGAACCAGATGAACAGGAACGCGCCGCTGCGCTTGTTGCCGTCGCTGAAGGGGTGATTCTTGATGACGAAATACAGCAGGTGCGCCGCCTGCGCCTCCACACTGGGGTAAAGATATTCCCCGCCGAAGGATTGCACGATGTTGCCCAGAATCCCGGCGAAGCTGTCGTCCTTCTGGTTGCCGAATAATTCCGTGGCCTCGCCTTTGCCGATCAGGTCCCGCTTGAGCAGGGCAATCGCCTCCACCGCTTGCGGATATCGAATCTCATAGCGGATAGTGGCGGTGAAATCGGTGAGCGGCAGGCGTTCGCTGTCGAATTGATTGAGCAGCACGAAGGTGCGGGTATAGTCGGCAATCACCCGCACCAGACCGCGCGCCTCACCCAAGCCTGCGGTGTCGATCAGGTTCTGCTGAAAGAGCGCAAGGGTGTGTTCCAACTGGCGGATATTCTCCTGCTGAATCTTCAGGCGCTCTTCGTTCAGCGTGTAGCCGCGCACCAGATGCTCCCGCAGGCGGGCCGTGGCCCATTGACGAAAACGGGTCGCGCGCGCGGAATTCACCCGATACCCCACCGAGAGGATCACATCCAGGCTGTAATACCTGGTTTTATAGGTTTTTTTGTCGGCCGCAGTATGTTCCAGAATGGAACATACTGCCTGCTCGTCCAATTCGCCGGACGCAAAGATATTCGTAAGGTGCTTGGTGATAGCCGGCCGCTTCGTGCCAAAGACCTCGGCGATCTGCTTTTGCGACAGCCACAGCGTATCCTCCTCCAGCCGTACCTGTAGCTCGACCCCCCGGTCCGGGGTTTCGTACAGCAGCACCTCGCCTTTACCGTCCCTGTCGCCCGTCATACCAGCCGCGTCCTCCCGGTGAGCAGTTCCTGTATATGCCTGCTTGACGCCCCGAAGTTTATTCTCCTTCACTCTAATCCCTCGATAACGGCTGGAGACAGCATTGTTCCTGCGGGGATCTGCCACGGAAACCGCCACGGCGCCCTCCTGATTCTGGCAGTCTATGGCATGACCGCCTAAAGATCATGCCTGCCTCGGTAGGCGCTGACCGCCCTTCTTAATGGTGAGTTCGATTTTGTATCGAAGACTGACCAGGTGTTTGCATTTTTCATGGCCCCATCAGCTCCAAGCGAACAAGCTGACGCCATCTGATATTAACCGAAGTCAGTGGATCACTGCCTAATGTAAGAATGGCCGAAAAATGGATCAATTTCGCAGGCAATTACCTTTAATAGATAGCCGTGCCCCTCAACCGTCAGTTTTGGGCAAAACTAGGTGTGTTTAGGGGGCACTGCTCGAGAATGGGTGTAATTGGGTGTATTATTGGTTACATGCTTCGATCCGACACCCTCCAAATCACCCCGGAAATCCTGAGCCTCATCGCTAGAATCGACGAATTCAAAGGCGCCTGGCGCGCTTTGGGAACCCTTGCGCCTGATCGCTTATCGGCCCTGCGCCGCGTTGCCACCATCGAAAGCATCGGCTCGTCCACCCGTATTGAGGGCAGCAAGCTGTCCGATCGGGAGGTCGAGCAGTTGCTTTCGAATCTGGAGATTAAGCCCTTTACTACCCGCGACGAACAGGAGGTGGCCGGTTATTCCGAGCTGATGGAACTGGTGTTCAGCGCATGGCAGGACATCCCCTACACCGAGAACCACATCAAGCAGTTGCATCAGATTCTGTTTCGCCACAGCGAGAAGGACACCTGGCATCGCGGCCACTACAAGACCAACCCGAACAGCGTCGCCGCCTTCGACGAGAACGGCGCCCAGATCCGCATCGTGTTCCAGACGGCCACGCCCTTCGATACACCGCGCCTGATGACGGAACTGGTCGCCTGGGTTCAGGAACAGCGCGAGACCGATGGCCTGCATCCGCTGCTGATCATCGCCCTGTGCGTCGTGGTGT